>DAIUCM010000044.1:0-25903 GCA_036846145.1 Bacteroidota bacterium | reverse complement strand
TAATAATTGCTATTATATATTTCCTGGTGTTATACCGAAAGTATTTTTATGAAAGAACTTAGCTTAAGGAAGCGCATATTTATAGTTATTTACGGCACGCGCACAAAAGCCGGCAAAAGGTTTGATGTTGTTTTGTTGTGGATGATAGTAGCCTCGGTACTAACGGTTTGCCTGGAAAGCGTGCCGCAGTACAAAGCGCGTATGGAAGGTTTGTTCTTTTTACTGGAATGGTTGTTTACCATAGCATTTACAATAGAATACATGCTGCGTATTTACAGTCATCCGCGGCCTTTAAAGTATATTTTCAGCTTTTATGGCGCAATTGATCTTTTATCCATTCTGCCAACATACCTAATGCTTTTTATTGGCGGCATGCAATATTTTATTACCATAAGAATACTGCGCCTGCTCCGAATATTCCGTATTCTCAAATTAACTACCTTTATGTACAATGCCCAGCTAATTACTAGGGCGCTTTTGGCAAGTATGCAAAAAATAATGGTTTTTATGCTTGCGGTTTTAAGCCTTGTATTATTAATAGGTACAGTGATGTACGTTATAGAAAGTGATGAAAGCGGATTTACAAGCATCCCTACCAGTATTTATTGGGCTATTGTAACCATTACAACAGTTGGTTACGGCGATATAACGCCTACAACAGCTCTTGGGCAGGTACTTTCATCTTTGGTGATGCTAATAGGTTATGCGCTGATTGCTGTACCTACAGGAATTGTAACGGTAGAGTTATCAAAAAATAATGGTGATGACAAAAAGAACCATAAAACTTATAATGAGATACTTTGCTACAACTGTGGAGATGATGTGCCCTTGCCTGCCAATTACTGCAGAAACTGCGGCCAGAAGCTTTCCATGCAGTAAAATGTTGCTAATGCATTTTTTTACGTGTAAGTATATGGGAATTTGAGCTGCGGCATTGCATCATTGTTCGTTGATTATTGATCATTGACAATTGATTTTCTTAGTTTTGAAATATGAAAGGAATTTTGCTGGCCGGCGGCTCCGGCACGCGCTTACATCCGCTGACACTGGCTATGAGCAAGCAGCTTATGCCGGTTTACGATAAGCCCATGATCTATTACCCGCTTTCTGTATTGATGATGGCCGGAATTAAAGATATTCTTATAATTAGTACGCCGCACGATCTCCCTCATTTTCAGCGATTATTGGGTGATGGAAATAAGCTTGGCTGTAATTTTTCGTATGCGGAACAACCTGAACCAAACGGGCTGGCACAGGCATTTGTTATAGGCGAGGAGTTTATTGGAAATGATAAAGTGGCACTGGTTCTGGGCGATAATATTTTCTTCGGTTTAGACCTGGAACAATCGCTTTCACAATGTAAAGATCCGGATGGCGGGATAATTTTCGCGTACCATGTTTCCGATCCTGAACGTTATGGCGTTGTGGAATTTGATTCAGATCATAAAGCCATCAGCATAGAAGAAAAACCGCACAAACCAAAATCATCTTACGCTGTACCGGGATTGTATTTTTATGATAATGAAATAGTTGAAATTGCTAAAAACCTAAAGCCTTCCGCACGCGGAGAATATGAAATTACCGATGTGAACCAGACTTACCTAAAACGCGGAAAACTCAGCGTACAAATGCTTAGCCGCGGAACTGCCTGGCTGGATACCGGGACTTTCGATTCTCTTATGCAGGCCGGACAATTTGTACAGGTTATAGAACATCGCCAGGGCTGGAAAATTGGTTGCATTGAAGAAACCGCTTATCGCCAGGGATTTATTTCTGCAGAACAGTTATCGGAAATTGCGCAGCCGTTAAGGAAAAGTGGCTACGGTGAGTATTTGCTGGGATTGCTTGGGGAAAATTAGTCAATTTTTTCTTGCAAGAATTATTTTGTGGATTTCAGTTATGCCATTTGATTTCAGATAATTTTTTTCAATTACCTGACTCGTATGTAAATTATTTTCAGCCAGTTTTTTTATTAAATAATCTGATTGGTAGTAATTTACAAATATTTTGTCTTTTCCGTTACTTCCATATTCATAACCAGAATTTTCAGAATTACCTTCAATAAAACTTATATAGAATATGCCGCTTGCCATTAGTAAATGTGCGCAATCTTGAACCAGTTTCTCGCATTCACCAATAGATAAATAGGGTAGAACGAAACCGCAAACAATGCCGTCGTATTTTCCTGTAAGCTGAAGTATTTTTCGGCAATCCAATATATGGAAACTGGCCTGTAAAACATTTTGCTTCGCCAGTTCAATCATATTTGGCGAAAGATCGGTTGCATCAATTTTAAAATCTGGTCTTTGCGTCAAAAGATACTTTGTGATATTTCCCGGGCCGCAACCTATTTCCAATATTTTTGCATTGGGTTTTTCAACCAGCTCGCAAAATAAATTATACGAATCGTTATACAGATCCAGTTGTGTAAACTTTTCATTATATGCGGATGCATATTTATCGAAAAGTTTTACAGCTTCTACGTTTTTGTCTGTTTCCTCATTCATGTTCACAAAATAAAAACGCCGGTAAACTAATAAAATTTACCGGCGCTTCGTTGGATTTTTATCAGAAATTATATCTTTCTCAGCAACTTATCCATATCCAGCTCTTCGCGAATGGTTTCTAAAATACTATTAATCGGAATGCGTTTTTGCTCCATGGTATCGCGGAAACGGATGGTTACAGTGTCATCTTCCAGACTTTGGTGATCTATGGTTATACAATACGGCGTTCCGATAGCATCCTGGCGGCGATAGCGTTTCCCAATAGCATCTTTTTCATCGTACTGGCACATAAAGCTGAAACGGAGGTCATCGAAAATGGCGCGGGCTTTCTCCGGCAAACCATCTTTTTTCAGTAATGGCAGTAAGGCAACTTTTACAGGCGCTAAAATTGGCGGAATTCGCAAAACGGTTCGAACTGTATTGTCCGGCAAAGTTTCTTCCTCGAATGCATTTATCAAAGTAAGCAGGAACATACGGTCCGCACCAATAGAAGTTTCCACTACATACGGAATATAATTCTGGTTGATCTCCGGATCGAAATACTGCATTTTTTTACCGGAAAATTCCTGGTGGCGCTTCAAATCGAAATCTGTACGCGAGTGAATACCTTCTACTTCCTTGAAACCAAACGGGAATTCGTACTCAATATCGGCAGCGGCGTTGGCGTAATGCGCAAGATTCGCATGGTCGTGGAAACGATATTTACTCTTATCAATTCCAAGGCTCAAATGCCAGTTGAGGCGCTTTTCTTTCCAGTGCTCGTACCATTTCATTTCCTCGCCGGGACGAACAAAGAACTGCATTTCCATCTGCTCAAATTCGCGCATACGGAAAAGGAACTGCCTCGCAACTATCTCATTTCTAAATGCTTTACCAATCTGCGCAATACCGAAAGGAATTTTCTGGCGGCTGGTTTTCTGTACATTCAAAAAGTTGACGAAAATGCCCTGCGCAGTTTCAGGACGTAAATATGTTTCATCGCTGCTTTCGGCAACAGAACCCATTTGAGTGGAGAACATAAGGTTGAACTGGCGAACATCTGTCCAGTTTTTTGAGCCGGTTTCATCTACAATTTCGTGTTCTTCTATCAAAGCTTTTAATCCCTGCAAATTACCGCTGGAAATGCATTCTTCCATATCGGCAATAAGTTTGGCAGCTTTATCGGTTTTCCCTTTTTTCTCGTATTGCTGCGCTTTTTCTTCAATGAGATTATCGGCGCGGTAACGTTTTTTACTGTCTTTATTATCAATCATCGGGTCGTTGAAATTATCAACATGCCCGCTGGCTTTCCATATCTTGGGCGCCATAAAAATGGCTGAGTCCAGACCAACAATATTTTCATTGAGCTGTACCATGGCTTTCCACCAGTATTGCTTGATGTTGTTTTTCAGCTCTACGCCGTACTGGCCATAATCATAAATAGCGCCGAGGCCATCATAAATCTCGCTCGATGGAAAAACGTAGCCGTACTCTTTGCTGTGGGCTATAACTTTTTTGAAAATATCGTCCTGCTTGCTCATGCTGCGAAATTAGAACTAATTAGCCAATTAGCCAATTAGCCGATGTGCCAATTTTTGTTTAATTTCAAGGTTGTATGGTTGCAAAGTTTGTAGGTATTTTTCTTGGCGAGCTGTGCGAAATCTTTGCTTGAATTGCAAGAAAGAATATTATTACATATAAAGCTTGGCGGAAAAATGCTTTTGTCAGTAATGAATAAATAGAAACGTATTGGTAAGCCATTCACAATTCAACATTAAAGCCATATATACCAATGCCAAAAAATGCTTTTAAATTGCCGCAAAATTCCATTTCGAAATATTAATAAACCGAAGGGGTTAGAAATGGTTAGTACTCACAAAAAATATCAGGTTCAGGAGAAGTAATTATGAGCGAACTGCCATTAAAAATAAAACATTTTGCGGATATACCCAATTTTCACAGCCAGTATTACAAAGATTCATCGGAAGAAGCGCTGAAACGTAAAGCCCTCGCTATACCTTTCTTACAGGAATTTATTACTCCACGCCCGGCAAAACCGCGTATTGTGCCAAGCGCCGATGGCAGCCTGGAGCGCATTTTATTTACCATTCCATCTTGTGCAACTACAAATCATGAGAACAACCCGCTTTGGAAGGTTTATTGCGATCTGCTAAAGAAACTGCCTTCCTATACCAGGATTATCATTTTAACACATGAGTGCAATCACCTTTTTGTGTGGCACTGGCTGGAAGAAAACGGTTTCAGCGAAAGGATCGATATAGGGCATTTACCAGATTATTTAGATTTTACCGTTTGGGCGGAAGATGGTTATGTGGCTGTAACAGACGAAGATACAAAGCAAACTTACCTGGTTGAGCCGCACTCTTTTCCTCGCAGCAGCGATGAACTTATTGCTGAAGCAGTTTCTAACTTTACTGAGATAAAAACCATCCAGTCGCCATTGTATTTTGAAGGCGGAAATATTTTAGCAGGTGATGATTTCTTTTTTATAGGCGCCGATTATGCAGTTAAAACCCTTGGCTATGTAAAAGAAATTATAACCCCGAAGGATGGCGAATCTAAAACAGATCTCATATATCGCCTTTACCAGGAATACTTCGATACTTCCAAAAGACTTATTTTTATTGGCGCAACCATTCCCGTGCCTACCCGCCGTGAGAAGGATCTGGAAATAAACGGCAAAAAATGGAGCGAAATTTTCTATATTAAAAATAAAGGCGGCACGGTACAGCCACTGTTTCATATAGATATGTTTATAACTTTTGGCGGAAGGCAGGAAAACGGTAAGTACCAGCTCATAGTGGGCGATCCGCGCATGGCAGCTGAAATCCTGGGCCAAAAGGTTTCACCTTACGCAATGCCCGAAGTATTTGATAATATTGCAAACAACCTTCAACGCCTCGGCTTTGAAGTTATGCGTAATCCGTTACCTTTAACGTATCTCGATGATCCGGAAGAAAGAGAGCGTTACTGGTATTTCGCAACAGCCAACAATTCACTAGTTGAAATCAAGAGCCAGCAGGATAAAACCATCTGGATACCAACTTATGGCTATGGCCCTTGGGAGGAGCTAAAGAAAACAGACGAAGCCAACAAAGCATTTTATGAAAGCCTGGGCTTTAAAGTAATTACACTGGGCGATTTTCATCCTTTTGCAGAGCACTCCGGTTCAGTACATTGTATCAAGAAGTATATTTCCAGGGGTAAAAGACAATAATATGCAGGCAAAACAAACAAGCAATAATATATTAATGATTAGGCCGGTAAGTTTTGGATATAATCCTGAAACGGCTGTTACCAACACTTTCCAGCAGCGCAACCCGGCTTACGAACCCGCACAGATACAAACTATTGCCTGTTCCGAGTTCGATGAGTTTGTAGGAAAGCTGCGCTCCGCAGGTGTAAATATTTATGTTTTTGACGATTCCCTACAGCCGCATACACCCGATTCTATTTTTCCAAATAACTGGGTTTCATTTCATGAAGATGGGAGAGTGGTACTTTACCCGATGCAGGCGCAAAACCGCAGGCTGGAGCGTAAAGTGGATCTGCTGTATAAGCTAAAGGATGAATTCGGCTTCGGCATTACAGAAATAATTGACCTGAGTTATTTTGAGCGTGAAGATAAATACCTGGAAGGAACCGGCAGTATGATCCTGGACAGGGTGAATAAGATCGCATACGCATGTTTGTCACCCAGGACGGATACAGCTGTACTCAAAGTATTTTGCGACAGGATGGGATATGTGCCACATACTTTTTATGCGGTAAATGCGCAGGGTGTTCCGGTTTACCATACCAATGTTTTAATGGCCCTTGGTGAAAATTTCGCAATAATTTGCCTGGAAGCGATACATAATGAAAAGGAAAGGAATGAGCTTGCTGCGAGGTTAGAGCAAACCGGAAAAGTTATTGTTCCCATAAGTTACAAACAAATGCTGCAGTTTGCCGGCAATATGCTGCAGGTACATACCGAAGATGGTAAAGAAATACTGGTAATGTCCGAGAGTGGTTACCGCTCGCTTAATGATGAGCAATGTGATGCGCTTTATAACCGAACAGGCATATTACATGCCAATCTAAATTGTATAGAAACCTATGGCGGTGGCAGCGCAAGGTGTATGATGGCGGAAATTTTCAGCCCTAAAACGGGGATGTATTATGGATTATGAGTTATGGATAATGGATTATTCCATATATATACCGCTTAAAAAATGCTTCATGTAAATTAACTTGAAGATGTAAAGTCCAGTGGACACGCGTGAATACGCGCGCCAGCCAACGCCAACGCCAGCCAATTGCTGAATAAAAAAAGCTAAAATCAAAAAGCTGCTGCGCTGGCACACAAAGTTACTGCGCTGGCGCGCGTATTCACGCGTGCCCAAATCGCCCCAAGCCTAATAATTCCACGGATAAAGCTCAGGAGGTAAATTATTATCCTGCTTTATATTTAGCGGATGCAGTGCCCTTGTTTCGTCTAAATATAAAAAAGCATCATAACGCTGTGGAATAACAGAAGGAACATAATTTCCATAGCGTTCGTAAGCAGGGTTATAAACTACACCAATAGCCCTGTGCCCAACAGGCTTTTGCAGTTCACTTATATTTTTTAATTCCCTGCTTAAAAGAAGCTTGTTTTCAGCTCCCAGGCTATGCAAAATATCTTCCCAGCTTCCTGGCTTGGCATCCGGAACCTTCATTATTTCCATTGGGGCTTCCCATTCAACACCAGCAATTACACTGCCTTTGTACGAGCCGAAGCCAGCAATATATGTATTCTCCTCGCCATAATGCTCCCGTACCAGCTGGCCGACATTTACCATTCTATCTCGAATCATATCTGTAGCCCTGGCATCGCCAACATGAGTATTGTGTTCCCACACAATTGCCTTACTTTCAGGACCACGGTGGTCCAGCAGCCTGGAAAGTGTTTCCATCATGTGCATATCGCGCACATTCCATGATTCCGCACCGCCTCTAACCATTGCCCTGTAATATTTTTCGGCATTTACGGCAACCAACCCGTTTTGTTCGGTATTGAATTGCTCTTCCCAGTCGCCTTCATAAATTGCAGGTTTGTTACGAAGCTTTTGCAGCATTTCTATAACCTCATCTGTACATGTTTGCGGCGTGAATGATGCTGTTGCACGCGCGTACCTCTGCGGATCCTGGTTAAAGGGCTGGAAACATTGAAAAGCTTCTCTTGCCGCTTCCGATGCTTCCGGATCTTTATCTTTTAGATATAAAATTATTGCTTCTAACGATTCCCATAAACTGTAAACATCCAGCCCGTAAAAGCCCACTTTTTTATCTTTTTCACGGCTGTTATTAATATCCAGTAATGAATCAATAAGCGCTGTAATTTCCCAGTTGGCCCACATCCAGCCCGGCCACCTGCTAAAGGTTTTCAGCACTTCGAAGGCAGATGTTCCGCAATCTTTATAACCTTTAATATACCTGTTTACAGCGTAACAATCAGGCCAGTCGCCTTCAACCGCAATAAAATTAAAACCTTTTTCTTTAATTAATCTTTTGCTGATGGCGCTTCGCCAGCTGTAATATTCCGATGTACCGTGGCTGGCTTCACCTAGCAGCACAATGCGCTTATCGCCTATCTCTTCCAGTAATATATCCAGGTCGGCAGAAGTATTTAACGGGTGAAACGGAATTTTTGATTCTACCATTTAATGTTTACTTTTATTAAATTTATTCAAAATTTAAAACAAAAAAATCCAATTAAAATAATAATGGTTAAAGATTCCTCTTTACACACTATGTAATGGGGAATACAATTTAAACAAGTTTAGCAATTTTTATACTTAATTTTTTCTGAAAAATACCTTGAGTAAACTGGGAATATAGAATAGAAAAACCATATGCCGAACAGGGAAACTACTACTTCTTATCGCTGCTTCAACCTTGTTTTTTTCTGCGCATTTTTTTGGCTCAACAGCAACAAAAGGCTCATTTTCAATAAGCAGTAAGGTACCTGATGATACGCCGTTTAAGATGTTACAGAAGCTTCCGAACAGGACGGGATATATCCATTTACCACTATAATTAAATGCCTGTTTTGCGTGGCCTGCAAGCAACAACTCTCCTGGTTGAGCTTAGCGTGCCAGCATCTCTGGTTCTATGCCATAATTTACATTGAACCACAATTTTATTTTGTGCTAAAGTATCATCGTTACGCCAATTTCTTTAAAAAAAACCACCGCCACTATTAATCCCCCTATTTCACCAGAGATAATGCAAATTGTTCAAATTTTTCTTCAGGTGTTAGATTAACAGGGCCTTCAAGTATAGGTGTAATTTATACAGATGTATTTGCATTTACTTTCCCGGCAGGTAATAGTTTTTGTGTATTCTGAAAAATTTCATCAGCCTTTATAACACTTATCGGTTCAGCTTTTGAAGAGCCGTAAACAACTGAAATTTGAGCGTGTAAAAATGCTTCTGCTATACGTTTGGCACCTGCAGGGAAAACTGGTGCGCCTCCGGTCAATACTTTTTTCAGGCCAGCCATTTCTGCTTTTTCTGATTGAATATATTCAGCCAGCTACTTTACAAAACAGGGCGAAGCCGTGATGCTTGAAACGCCGTTTTTTCTGATCTGTCCAAGGATACATTTAATTTGATAATAATTGATATTCCTTGACAGGACATAAAATGAAAAACGCCCTTAATAATATAATTAAGGGCGTTTCGGTGTATTTTGACACTTAGGTTGCGGAGAGAGAGGGATTCGAACCCTCGGTACGCTTTTGACGTACACACGCTTTCCAGGCGTGCGCCTTCAACCACTCGGCCATCTCTCCAAAAAAGCTTTTGTGCCGTTTTGAGGCCGCAATTTACCATTTTACTCTATTAATTACCAAGGCTGCCGGTAAGTTTTATTTTTATCTTCAGTTTACCTTAATAAATTGTTGCTGGTCGCTCTTTTCCATATATGCTCAACGCAAAAAATAGTTTGCGGCGGCAAAATCATCAAATTTAATGCGGCAGCTGCGGTGAAACTTTTCATCTAAAACACTTATCCGCCAAAAACATACACCTGCTCAATATAACGCTACAGCTGCTAAAACGGCATTTTTAAGCTTTTGATGTGATCTAATTTCGGTGTGTAAAAGCACAGGATCATGTTCAGTATTATACAAAAACCAATAGCAAGTATTTTTTGGGTAACTCTTATATGCATCACTGCAGCCGCATGCAGGCAGAAACCAAAGTTCGTAAACAAACCGCATTTCAACCAGCACCATGCCGCTTACATTTCGGCCTACACTACGGGGCAAATTAACCGGAACGGCAGCGTACAGATAACATTTACCAGTGATGTTGCACCGCTTCCACATACCAGGGCCGAGTTTGAGAATGATAATATAATTACCACAAAACCGCAGGTTAAAGGTAAGCTCAGATGGCTGGACTACCGTACACTTGAGTTTACACCGGATAAAATGTTTGAAAGCACGCAGGTTTTTGATGCGAAACTCGATCTGAAGAAACTGTTTGATACGGTTTCGCCGGAATTACGCTTTTTCCCGTTCCAGTTCAACACGCCGGCACAGCGCTTTGCCATACAGAAACAGGAGCTGGAGCCAGCTTTCGCAAACAGTAAATTGATGCGGCTTACGGGCGAAATTTCTTTGCAGGATTATGAAGACGATAGCAAGGTGGAGCAGCTGCTGAAAGCCGAGTGGGCAGGCAGGCAGCTTAAAGTTAAATGGCGGCATTACAATTACAGCACAACGCATTATTTCGAAGCCGACAGTATAGTGCGTAGCAATGTCGCAGACTCAGTTAAACTCAGCTGGAATGGAGCGCCGGTGAAATATGATTACACATCGGTTAAATTTATTAAAATTCCTTCGCTGTCCGATTTTTCCATAACAGGCATCAGTAACACAAGTAACCCGGAAGCCAGTATTAAACTGCAGTTTTCCGATCCTGTTGATCCATCGCAGGACCTAAACGGCTTAATTACATCGGCAGGCGCAAGCTTCAGGTTTGATGTTAACGGTGGTGAAATAACGGCTTATCCCGATGTGCAGCTGCAGGGCAATGTAAAGCTGAATGTATCGGCCGGCATAAGAAATATCTGGGGTTATAAACTGAATAAATCCGCTGAGTATGATGTTCATTTTGAAGAAATTAAACCACAGCTGCGCGCCGTAGGAGCAGGAAATATAATTCCGCAGGCAAACGGACGAATACCTTTTCCCTTTGAAGCAGTAAACCTGGCAGCGGTTGATGTACGGATCATTAAGGTTTATGAAAATAACGTGCTGCAGTTTATGCAGAACCGCAGCCTTGACGACCGCAGCGAATACGGCAGCTGGGAAAATTATTATAACCTGCATTATGTGGGTAAGGTAATTTATGAAAAGAAAATTCCGTTGCAAACGAGTGAAAAAATAAACCTGCGCAGCTGGAATCGCCATGCGCTGGACCTGTCGAAGCTTGTAAAAACCGAGCCCGGCGCCATTTATAATGTTAGCATACGTTTCCGCCGCGAATATTCCATATACGCATGTTCGGAAAAATACATCCCGCGCGAAGAAGAAAACGATGTGATCATCCGCAGCAGCCCAAAAACCTTATGGGATTATTATGATACTTATTATTACGATGAGAGCTCGAATGGAGATGATGCCTGCGCCGATTATTATTACAGGCAAAATAAAGGCATTACAAGAAATATACTGGCATCTGACCTGGGAATTATAGCCAAGCGCGGAGAAGACGGTGATATGTTGCTGGCGGTGAACAGTTTACTTACCACGCAGCCGGTTAAAAATGTTTCGCTGGAGGTTTATAATTTCCAGCAGCAGAAGCTGATAACCGCAGCAACCAACGATAACGGGCTGGCGCAGTTCCGGCTAAATGAAGAACCTTTTGTGGTTGTTGCCAAAAGCGGCAGCCAGCGCGGTTACCTGCGTATGATAAGCAGCCCATTATCCTTAAGCCGTTTCGATGTAGGCGGCGCAGGGCATAAAAAAGGCGTTAACGGCTTTATTTACGGCGACAGAGGCGTATGGCGACCGGGCGATTCAATCTTCATCACTTTTCTGTTGCAGGATAAAATGCGCGCTTTGCCAGCCAAACATCCCATAATATTCGAAATGTATAACCCTGCCGGCCAGCTTGTGCAAAAACAGGTAAAAACATCATCAGTTAACGGTTTTTATACTTTCCCGACTGCAACAACGCTCAACGCCCCTACCGGTAATTACGAGGTACAGGTAAATGTTGGCGGCGCGGTTTTCAGCAAAACAATTAAGGTTGAAACCATTATACCAAACCGCCTGAAACTGAAGCTCGCTTTCAGGCATGATCATGTTACTGCTAAAGATTCAGCATTGGCGGTAATGCATGTAAACTGGCTGCATGGCGCTTTGGCGAAATCATTCCCTGTTGAGATCACCGCCGGTTTACGGAAAAAGGAAAATCCGTTCCCCGCTTATAAAGATTATATTTTTCATGAACCGAACCTGGAAGCAGTTACAGATGCAGGGATAATTACTGCCGGTAACCTCGATGAAAACGGTACAATTCATATTCCCAATAAAATCAAAATTACGCAGGCATCGGGTCCCTTATTGCTAAAATTATATGGCAAAGTAACAGAGCCCGGCGGACGGTTCAGTACCGATAATTTTTCTGCCATATATCATCCTTACCAAAAATACCTTGGCCTGCGCGTACCGGCCGGTTATGGCGAACCCGGCATACTGCTTACAAACCGCAGCCATAATTTCGATATTGTGCAGCTTGATGTAAACGGGAAGCCTGCGGATGGCAAAATTGCGGTAAAGCTTTACAGGCTGCAATGGCGCTGGTGGTACGATTATTATGATGAAGGCGATGAGAACAGCTATAACAGCCGGCAAACCGAAGAGCTTGTTAAGGCCGATACAATTCTGGTAAAAAACGGAAAAGCGCAATGGAAACTTAAAATGCAGCCAAATGAAAGCGGAAGGTATTTTTTACAGGTGGTTAATATGGATGGCCACGCAACCGGTAAGGTTATATTTGTTGATAATGAAGACTGGTACAGGCGCGTGCGCGATGACGATGAAGCAGCAGGCACCACCATGCTAAGTTTTTCATCAGCCAAAAAGCAATACCGTGCCGGAGAAACCGCAAGTATAAATATACCGGCCGGCTACAATGGCATGGCGTTGGTAACTGTTGAAAACGCCCTAAGGGTTTTAAAGGCGGAATGGATTACAACAACCGAAAAAAATACCCGGTATGCTTTTACTGTTTTGCCGGAAATGGCGCCGAATGTTTATGTTAGCGTAACGCTGATGCAGCCGCACGCAGGCACGCAAAACGATTTACCCATGCGACTGTTTGGCGTAATACCGGTGGTGGTTGATGATCCGGCTAGCCACCTGAAGCCGGTTGCATTGCTGCCCGACGTTATAAAGCCGGAATCGACAGTAAATATGCTTGTAAGCGAGCAGAATGGCCGATCCATGACCTATACCATAGCTATGGTTGATGAAGGTTTGCTTGATCTTACCCGTTTCCGCACGCCCGACCCATGGCAGCATTTCAATGAAAAACAAGCGTTGCAGGTAAAAACCTGGGATATTTATGACCTGGTGCTGGGAAACCATATAAGCAAGCTAAAAAAAATGCTTTCGGTGGGTGGAGATGAATATAACCGCAGTGGCGATGCTACCCGATTACAGCGTTTTAAACCTATGGTACGCTTTATGGGGCCTTTTACACTCGCCGCCGGGAAATCAGCTTCGCACAAAATTAATATTCCGCAATATATAGGCTCGGTACGTACAATGATAATAGCGGCCGATGAGCTGGCTTACGGTACGTTCGAAATTACCACGCCGGTTCGCAGCCCGCTGATGGTGCTTGGCACATTGCCGCGGGTGCTCAGGCCAAATGAGGAAGTTAATTTGCCAGTAACCGTTTTCGCTATGGAAGATTTTGTTAAAGATGTTAAAATTGATGTGCAGGTAAATGATGTTTTAACGGTGAAAGGCGCAGCAACACAGCACATTAAATTCGCCGAAAAAGGTGAGCAGCTGTTGAATTTTCCCCTGCTGGTAAAACCGGGCGTCGGCATAGCAAACGTAGAAATAACTGCAACTTCGGGCAGGCAGAAGGCAAAATATAATATTGCTTTACAGGTGCATGCGCCAAACCCGGTAACTTACAGGAATGAGGAAACAGTTGTGTTGAAAGGTAATTCAGCCATTATGAATTACGCCGCATTTGGTATTAACGGTACAAACAAAGGAAGTATAGAATTATCAGCTATACCAACTATAAACCTGAGTAAAAGGCTCGATTATCTTATTCAATATCCGCATGGCTGTATAGAGCAAACTACTTCTACGGTTTTCCCGCAGTTATTTGTCGACAAAATGCTTCAGCTTCCTGAAGCAAAGAAAAAAGAAATTGAGAAAAACATAAAATCAGCCATAAGCAGGCTGCGTACTTTCCAGTTGCCGGGCGGCGGTATGAGCTACTGGCCAAATGAAACTGGTGATGCAGTTAGCGAGTGGGGAACAAATTACGCGGGCCATTTTCTGCTGGAAGCGGAAAGCTTTGGCTACCAGGTACCGGCAGAGTTGCTTGAAAAATGGTACCAGTTCCAGAAAGAAGCCGCCAATAACCATTTAATTCATTCGGCTGATGAAGCGCTTACACAAGCTTACCGTTTATACCTGCTTGCATTGATGCGAAAGCCTGAAACCGGCGCCATGAACCGGCTTATGGAGGAGAGAAATATGCCGGCTACCGTCAAATGGCTGCTTGCTGCAGCGTATTTTAAAAGCGGCCAGAAAACGCTTGCGCAAAAGCTTATAAAAGGATTGCCGATACAGGTGAATACCTACCGTGAACTGAGCAATACCTATGGTTCCGATTTTCGCGACAAGGCAATTATACTTGAGGTTTTAACACAGATGAACCAAACTGCCGAAGCTATTACGCTTACCAGGCAGCTGAGCGACATCTTAAAAACCGATCGCTGGCTGAGCACGCAGGAAACAGCTTATGCATTGCTTGCCATCGCTAAATCGGGCTTTACGAATGGAAAAAATGCGCTGAATATTTCATACAGGTTTGATGACGGTAAATGGCAGACCTTAAGCAGTGATAAACCTATGGTTGCATTAAGGCTTGAACTTGATAAAAAACCGGGCGGAAAGCTGGAAATCAGGAATAACGGTAACGGAATGTGCTATGTAAATCTTGCTTTACAGGGCGTTGCAGAAGCGGGTAAAGAAGTTAGCGAGAATAAAAACATCAGCCTTAAAATAAATTATACCGACAGGCAAGGCAAACCTGTTGATGTAACAAAGCTGGAGCAAGGTACCGATTTTATTGCTGAAATTCATGTATCGAATACAGGTAAATACCAGCAGGTTGATGAGCTTGCATTAACGGCGCTTTTCCCTTCGGGCTGGCAGATTTATAATCCGCGTTTAGCGGAAGGTGAATTCACTGTGGCATCTTCCAGGCCGGAATATATGGATGTTAGGGATGACCGCGTTTACCTGTATTTTGATCTCACGCAAAGCAGCAGCGGTAATTATAATGCGGATGATAACCGGAGTCCTGAAGACAGGAGCAACAGTAAAATTTTCCGTATAGGTTTGAACGCAAGCTACACAGGTAAATTTTACCTGCCATCGGTAAGCTGCGAGGCAATGTACGATAAAAATATACGTGCGAATGTACCTGGTAAATGGGTACAGGTTGTAAAACAAAATAACCGCATTTCAGCAAACAGTAACCTTTAAGGTACGCATGAAACTGTATATTTTAAATAGTTTAAAGCTGTTACGTTTTATACCAAAATGTAACAGGTTTCTATCCATATCCATATATACATTCATCCGAAAATGCTTTGTTATTGATGCGAAATGTCCGATACAAAAAACAACAGTATTTATAATATCATTATCGAAAATTAAATATCACTATTCGCGGTTAATTGTTTTTATAAACCGGAAAAAGATAATCTTAACCATTTTTTGCATACTGCTTATATGGTATTTTTTCGCTTTGCCGAAACCGCTTTTCAACGCACCGTTGAGTCTTGTTGTAAAAAGCAGTAACGGCAGGCTTTTGGGCGCACGTATTGCAGCTGACGGACAATGGCGCTTCCCTGCGACGGAAAATGTGCCCGGTAAATTTGCTGCCGCAGTAATTGCTTTCGAAGATAAACGCTTCTATAACCATATTGGTGTCGATTTACTGGCGGTTGCAAGGGCCATAATGCAGAATACGGTTAGTGAAAAGCGAAGGAGAGGGGCAAGTACTTTAAGCATGCAGGTAATGCGGATGGCTTTCGGTAACATGGAACGCAGCTATTTGGAGAAAATGCTGGAAATTATTACCGCCTTCCGGCTGGAGCTTGGCTATTCGAAAAAGGAAATATTATCTGTTTACGCATCAAACGCGCCATTTGGCGGCAATGTTGTTGGCCTTGAGGCTGCTGCATGGCGCTATTTTGGCAAACCCGCAGAGCATTTAAGCTGGGCGGAATCGGCTACGCTTGCCGTTCTGCCTAACAGCCCATCATTGGTCCATCCCGGCAGAAACCGCGGGAAGTTACTTGCCAAGCGGAACTTCCTGCTTCAGAAACTAATGCTGGCAGGTGAAATAGATTCTACAACATTCGCGCTTGCTAAACTGGAGCCATTGCCTCAAAAGCCCTTTCCCTTACCTGATATAACGCCGCACTTAACGGCAAGCCTGCAGTACAAACAAAAAGTAAAGCCTTTGCTGGCAAATCAACCAACAACAATTGATTATAATTTACAGCTGAAGGTGAACAACATGATGCAGCGTTACCAGCCTCATTTACAGGCTAATGGTATTTACAATGCCGCGGTACTTGTGGCCGATGTACGAACGGGAAAAGTTTTAACATATGCCGCTAATATGCCCGCCACAGTACAAAACCAGCACTGCCACGCGGTTGATAACATTGTTGCGCCACGAAGCACAGGCTCTGTACTGAAACCGTTTTTATTTGCGGCTATGCTTGAAGATGGTTCATTGCTTCCGCAAACATTGGTGCCGGATGTACCTACATTTATTAAAAGCTTTACGCCAAAAAATTACGATCTTGATTATGAAGGCGCTGTGCCTGCTGACAAGGCACTGGCACGATCGCTGAATATTCCGGCCGTGCATATGCTTAATAGCTATAAACCTACACGCTTTGCAGAGAAATTACGCAAAATGGGCATTTCAACCATAAAAAAACGTGGCGATCATTACGGGTTAACACTTATTCTTGGCGGCGCTGAAGCAAACTTATGGCAGCTTACGGCAACATATGCAAGTATGGCACGCACGCTGAATAATTTTAATGAAGCCGGCCATTATTATACAGGTGATTTTCATGCGCTGAGGTATTTTTATGATGGATCATATATGCAGCAAAAGCATAAAATTACAACACCGCCGGTTATGAGCGCCGGTGCCATATGGCTTACTTTCGAAGCCATGCTGCGTGTAGCAAGGCCCGATGAGCTGGCAGGCTGGCGCAGTTTCGAAAGCTCACAAAAAATTGCATGGAAAACAGGAACAAGTTTTGGCAACCGCGATGCATGGAGCATTGGCCTGACACCCGATTACGTAGTGGGCGTTTGGGTTGGCAACAGCAATGGCGAAGGCAGGCCAGGCTTAACAGGGATTGGTACCGCAGCGCCTATCTTATTCGATGTATTTGACGCTCTGCCTGTAAAAAATACATGGTTTAAGATGCCTGAAAAAGATATGATCCGGCTTGAAATATGCAGCAAAAGTGGTCAGCTGGCATCTGATATTTGCGAGGAGAAAAAAACGATATGGTCCGCGGCAAATGGTAAACGATCAAAGCTGTGTACACACCATATTGAAATATTTACCGATAAAAGCGGACAATGGCGGGTAAACAGTGCATGCGAGGCAATTGATAATGTTTATAGGAAAGCCTGGTTTGTGCTCCCGGCTGCCGAAGAAAAATATTACAAGGCCAAACACCCTGAATACCTGCCTTTGCCTGCTTACAGAGATGATTGCGGAATAAACAACGGGCTTACAAAAAACAATAGCGCTATAAGCTTACTATATCCTAAGCCCGGCGCTAAAATATATCTGCCGGCAAACCGCATGGGCGAAATAGAAAAAACAGTTTTTGAAGCTGCTCACCGCAGGAAAAACGCTGTAATTTACTGGAGCCTGGATGATGTTTTTATGGGAACCACTGCAGATGGCATTCACCGGTTTACCTTAAATCCGCCAGCAGGTAAGCACACACTTACAATTGTTGATGAACATGGCGAAAAACTGGTCAGGGTTTTTGAGATATTGGTTAGCCCGTAAAAAAAATAATTAAAATAAAAAGGTAATGATTGGTATTATTATTAATCGATGATCCTTTTAATTGAGCTCGCTTTCAAAGTATAAGCTTCCAGATCATTGTTATAAATACCGTTTTCATCAATCTTATCTTTCCGAACCCATTCCGAAGCATGAATAATATGACCATCGCCGGTTAAAATGCCTACATGCGTTACGCGATTATTTTCACTGAAAAAAGCAAGATCGCCGGCTTTTACTTCAGATAGTTCCTTCACATCCTCGCCAATTTTGGCCTGCTGATAAGCATCGCGCGGAATGGAAATGCCGCAAATTTTGTAGCACATTTGGGTTAAGCCACTGCAATCAATTCCCATTATATTTCTTCCGCCCCAAAGGTATGGTGTTCCGAAAAACTTCTCAGCAATGCTTACAATATCTTCACCTGAAGCATTTTTCAGACTTTCCATATATGAACCGGCGTAAAAATGCTTTTGATTTCCTGCATAAAACTCACTTTCAGCCAATAACGGTAACCTCGATCCGAAAGGCAGACATAAACCATTGCTTTGGAACAGCGCATGGCTGGAATATTTCGGTGTTTCGGCATTGTACTTTTCTATAAAATCTTCATCCACAAATAAAGGTTTGCGGCTATAGATCCAGCCTTCATAATTATCGTGTAAAGAACTTACTTTATGCCAGTATTCCTGCGTTTCTAAAACCCGGTACAATTCACCGAAAAGAAGCATGCTGACCATTTGCGCGCGGTGTTTCGGCTCTTCGCGCATCGGCATCATAGCAAGGTTACACAAAGCATTTTTTAAGCTACTCATATATAGGATTTATTGAAAAATTGGAAAATTGTAAGATTGGAAAATTAATAAGCAAATTGGCTTATCCGAACTAAAGTTAGCAAAGTCAGGAGTTAATAAATAAGTGAAATATTGATTCACAGTCGTTTAGTTAAGGAAATTTTTTAATTAGAGCTTCTGTGAGCCACAGACCTCGGAGCGCTGATTTTAGAATACCACTAAAATTAGATTCACTTTACAATTCTAAAATGATAAAATTTTAAACGATTAAATTTTCAGTCGGAGCTCCCCGGGCTGTGGCTCACAGCCCGGAAGTTATAGGGAAATTTCCTTAACTAAACGACATTGATACTAATTATCAAAACGAATGATAGTTCAGACAAAAACAAAAAATGGAGCGCTTCCAAAAAAAGCGCCCCATTCGTAATTGTTAATTCGTAATTCGTAATTGAATATTACTCTCCATGCATTGCCTGTTTCTTGGCCAATAAGGAATCTTTTGTTTCAACATTGTCCGGATCTTCCAGGCAGCAATCTACAGGGCAAACAGCGGCGCATTGCGGTTCTTCGTGGAAACCAACACATTCCGTACATTTATCGGTAACAATATAATACGTTTCGTCGCTAACAGGTTTGTGGCGCTTACCGGCATCAATGGTTAAGTCGCCAATCTGCACCATGCCTTTTAAACTCGTTCCATCTTCGAAAGCCCACTCCGTTCCCGGCTCGTAAATAGCGTTATTCGGGCATTCGGGCTCGCAGGCTCCACAATTTATACATTCGTCAGTTATATGAATAGCCATTTTTTAATCTTTAACTTTGCAGCGATTTTTAATACCACAAAGATACAGCATTCCTGTTTAAATTATTTCCGAATTTCATGCAATTACAACAACGTATAAATGCTTTTTCCGCTTTAGGAAAGCAAATTTCCGAAGAGCTGAATAATGATTCTTTCGCGCCATATTTTAACCGCACTTTTGCCGAAAACGGCTGGTTTACGCCAGAAAATTCGCGGCAGAGTTTAGAAGCCATTGCGAAGTATTTTCTGGACGAAGCATATATGGAAAAATGGCTCCAAAATTATGGTTTACAGGATAATAAATCGCCGAAAACAATAGGATTGGTTTTAGCGGGAAATATTCCGCTGGTTGGCTGGCACGATGTACAAACCGTTTTAATGAGCGGAAACAAAGCACAGATAAAATTATCATCTAAAGATAAAGTTCTGCCGGAAAGGCTGCTAAAAATGCTTATTGAAATTGAACCAGCATTTGCCGATTGTATTGAAATCGCAGAACGATTAAAGGATTTTGACGCCGTAATTGCCACCGGAAGCGCAAATACGGTTCGTTATTTCGAGTATTATTTCGGAAAATATCCTAATGTAATTCGCGGAAGCAGAAATTCCGTTGCAGTTTTAACAGGAAACGAAAGCAATGAAGAACTGGAAAATTTAGGTTTTGATGTTTTTTCCTATTTTGGTTTAGGTTGCAGGAGCGTTTCCAAGCTTTATGTTCCGAGAGATTATAATTTTAACAAGATGTTCGAAGCCTTTGAGAAATTCAAAGAAGTTGCCAATCATAATAAATACCGCAACAATTACGAATATCACAAAAGCCTTTTATTACTGAATCGCGAGCATCATCTGGATAATGGCTACCTGATTGTTCGTGAAGACAAAGCGCTTTGCTCGTCTGTTGCTTCGTTGAACTTCGAGTATTACGACCATACAAGCGAGGTTGAAAAAATACTTCAGAACAATAAAGAAAGCCTGCAATGTGTAGTTGCTAATGAAGGCGTTGTAGCTGGTACTTTGCCATTAGGCGCCAGCCAGAAACCTATGCTTTGGGATTATGCGGATGGAATAGATACGATGAGTTTTTTGCTGAATTTGTAATTTTGTAAAGGATTTTTATAGAAAATAGAGTAAATCGTGCGCCATTTGAATATTTTCATATGCGCCTTATGCTACCGTTCTTCCAAGTGATGTTCCTTGGTTTCATGGCACAAAAACCAGCTTATTTACGGTTATTATATTCAGTCTTTGTATTATAGACTTGGAATAGATTCAAATGTATAAACATCAAAATATTGCAAAAGATTATTTTTCAATACAGGTATTTCTTAGCGTTCTAAAACAAAAAAATCCGCCAGGTAAATTTTTGCCTGGCGGATTTTTTTATGTAAGGTAACTGATATAGAATTATTTCGAGCTCTTAACAAATGGTTTTGAGCCAATTAACTGGCCATTGCTTATCAGGTTCAGCCTGTACATTCCGGCGTCAAGTTTTTCAATATTTAATTCAGGAGTGTTTGTGCCCGTTATAACCTGGGTTAAAATTTGCCTTCCGGCAATGTCCGTAACCTGGATTATTTCTGCCTTTACATCTCCCATATTAATATTTAATTTACCTGCTGATGGATTGGGGTAGATATTAAAATTCAAGGCATTTCTTTGCTCAGCAACAGATGTTGAAGCCAGCGCATTGTTTATTGCTGCTTCAATCTTAGCGTTTTCAGCAGAAGAGTATCCAATTTTCTTGTAAAAAATCTTGCGGCTTCCATTTCCAAGCACCGCCACTGTAGGCATGCCCATACCGCCATAATATTCAACCGCACCTTTGTGGCCAGGTAATATAGTATGCGTAAGGTTGTTAGTTTGTTTCCAGTCGTTTAATTCCTCGCAATCGTAAGATTCGCGGTAACCCATACTGTAAAAACGTACTTTACCGGGATGACTTACTTTGAATTTCTCAATAATAGGCGATATATTTTTTGCCGCTGTAACGCATGGCGCGCAGTCCATCATTACAAACTCCAGCAATACAACGTTCCCGCTGTCCAGCTCGCTGTATAAATGATGGTTTATTCCATTACAGTCTGTTTTTGTCCAGTCCTGCGCAGTAGTTTGTGCTTTGGCATGTATGGCGAATAAGGTTAAAGTAAGCAGTAGAAAATTCTTCATAAAATTTAATTGTGAAACAAATATAAAGAAAATACAAGAGCTGTTTGTGCAATATTTTCTTTTAATGGTTGAACATTGCTGCGCCCGATTCGCTTTAAATATAAGTTTATGTAATTCTATGAAGAAAATAAGATCAATCTTACTGGTAGATGACGATAGCCTTGTGAATAAGAAGAACTGTGAGCTGATAAATAAATTAAAGCTTACAGATCATGTACATACATGCTGCGACGGACAAAGCGCTTTGGAATATCTTGCCGAGGTTACTGCGCACGATGGCGAGCAGGGTTATATTTTTCCGGCGCTGATTATTTTAGATCTTCGTATGCCGGTTATGGATGGTGAAACTTTCCTGAAACAGTACAATGCTTTATACCCGCATCGCACAGATTGTACTTTAATTTGTATGATTTCCGCCAATGCCGATATGGATGACAGGAAACATATGTTAAGCGATCTTGGCGCTCACCTTTTCGTTGGCAAGCCTCTTACAGCAAAGGTTTTAAATGATATATACAACGTGCTTAAAGATATGGACTGTTTCGTTAAATAATTTTTTCTTTTAAAAAGAAATTTACATACATCAAAGCAATTTATTGTCGCTGCATCAAGCCCTGCATGAGCGAGCATTGTCAGCAAAGCGCGAAGAACTATATATAAAAAATCTTAAATATACTTTTCGCCCCACTTTATTTTGATATCATTTACAACCTGGCGAATTTCCTGCTCTTTATTTTTATCGGCGATCAGTAAAATTCCATCAGCTTCAACCACAATCAGGTCGTGAACGCTGTTGAGCGCCACAAGCTTTTTGTTGGGTACATTTATTATGCTGTTCGTGGTATTGCGCGTAAGCACCATATCGCCCTGCTGTACATTGCCAGATTCATCTTTGCGGCCATATTCGTATAATGCGTTCCATGTACCAACATCGCTCCAGCTAAACGCGGCAGGCAACACATAAACATTATGGGCTTTTTCCATTACGCCATAATCTATAGATATGCTTGTACAGAGTTCATAGGCTTTGCTGATGTAATCTTTTTCGTCATCTTCGAAATAATGCTTGCCGCCTTTTTCAAAAATCTGGTAAATATCAGGCAATTGCTTGCGCAATTCGGTAATAATGGTTTTTGCGTTCCAAATAAACATACCCGAATTCCACAGGAACTCACCGCTGGCAACAAAGTAGTTGGCAATTTCCTGGTTTGGCTTCTCGGTGAAAGTTTTTACTTTGAAGACGTGATTTACCTCGTTTTCCTCGTCAATTTGTATATAACCATAACCTGTATCGGGCCTTGTTGGCTGTATGCCCAATGTTAAAAGATGGTCATGCTCCACGCAATAATCGAATCCTTTGCGGAAAGCGCTAATAAACAGATCTTCATCAGTAATGAGCTGATCGCTTGGAACAACCGCAATTACAGATTTTTCGTTAAGCTTATTTATTTTAAAAGCAGCGTAAGCAACACATGGCGCAGTATTACGTGCATGTGGCTCACCAAGAATCTGGTCATCGGTTAAGGCGGGAATCTGCTGCTTAACAATATCGCGGTATGCTTCGTTGGTTACGATATATATATTTTCCGGACGGCATATCTTTAACATCCTGTTATAGGTGCTTTGGAAAAGCGTTTCGCCGAAGCCTAATATATCAAGGAATTGTTTAGGCATTTTTTTCCGGCTTAATGGCCAGAAACGGCTTCCAACACCGCCTGCCATTATTACACCGTAGAAATTTTCGTTAATCATTATAAAATTTTATCTTTAAGATATTAATCCTTCCCTGTTAAGATCGTGAATGTGCAAAACGCCAAGATACCGGTTGTTTTCTGCCACAATCAGCTGTGTAATTTTACGTTCGCGCATTATTTCCAGCGCTTCTGTGGCGAGCATTTCCGGTAAAATTGTTCTGGGCGAGGGCGACATAATTTCGCTGGCTTTAATATTTTCCAGCGTTGTGGTTTTGCTTAATAATCTGCGCAAGTCTCCATCTGTTATGATGCCAAGCACATGCTCATCATCTGCAATTACAACAGTTGCGCCCAGCCTTTTTCCGCTTATCTCCAGTATTACATCCTGCAAACTGGAATGTAAATTTACACTTGGTTTTGCGTTATTCGGATAAAGATCGGCAACGCGTAAGTATAATTTTTTCCCCAATGCTCCACCTGGATGGTAACGAGCAAAATCTTCAGCCTTAAAATTACGCCACTGCAATAAACAAACAGCCAAAGCATCGCCTAAAGCCAGCTGCGCGGTAGTGCTTGATGTAGGTGCAAGATTATTAGGGCAGGCTTCCTGGGTAATTTTTGCAAGGATTGTAAAATCTGCTTTTTGCGCAAGAAAGGAACCGGCATGCCCTACAATAGCAATCATTGGGTTTCCGCCTGATTTCAGCCAGGGAACCAGCAGCTTTATTTCTGGTGTATTGCCGCTGTATGAAATGCAGATTACAACATCGCCCTGCTGCAGCATTCCAAGGTCGCCATGTACAGCGTCAGCAGCATGCATAAATACTGCGGGCGTGCCTGTGCTGTTAAAGGTTGCAACTATTTTCTGAGCTATTATAGCGCTTTTGCCCACACCGGTAACTACAACACGGCCTTTTGTCTGATAAATAGTTTGTACAGCCAGGTAAAAATCATTGTTTACCGCATCCGACAAGCCATAAATGGTATCCGCCTCAATTTGAAGTACACGTTTTGCCGCAGCTATTGTTTCTTCTGCCGATTTCATTAACAGGGCTATCTGGGCGCGAAATTAGGTAATTTTATTGAGTTAAGAACAGTGAACAAGGAACCAATGGTAGTTACTGCAAGTAATGGGTTATGTATGACCGCTTTTCAGCTCAGTGCCTGTAATTTTCAAAATATTCCATATAGGGAAATGATAAAAAATGCTTTGGGATCAAAATAATTCCGGCTTATATGCATGTTTGCAATGTTGCGCTACCAGTTTCTAAATTGGTAATTAATTCAGCATATAGCGTTTAAAATTCACCATTCAAAATCCTATCTTTGCAGCCACAATTCTATAAATATTACTTTTTGTATGATAATTGGTGTTCCAAAAGAGATCAAAAACAATGAAAACCGGGTAGGTTTAACGCCAGGCGGTGTGGCAGAACTCCGCAAACATGGCCATACTGTTTACGTACAGCAATCGGCAGGCGAGGGCAGTGGCTACAGCGATAATGATTACATTAACGCTGGCGCGCAGCTGTTGCCGGATATTGATTCTGTTTATGGCATTGCCGAAATGATAATTAAGGTAAAAGAGCCAATTGAGCGCGAGTATAGTCTGATAAAGGAAGGCCAGTTATTATTTACATATTTCCACTTTGCAAGCGGACGTACCTTAACTGAAGCCATGATTGAGCGTAAAGCTGTTTGCCTTGCTTATGAAACGGTTGAAAGGCAGGACCGCTCCTTACCATTGCTAATTCCAATGAGCGAAGTTGCAGGCCGTATGGCTGTGCAGGAAGGCGCAAAATATCTTGAGAAACCGATGGGCGGCCGTGGTGTGCTTTTAGGCGGCGTTCCTGGCGTTCGTCCGGGTAAAGTGCTTGTACTTGGTGGTGGAATTGTTGGTACACAAGCGGCGCAAATGGCAGCAGGTTTGGGTGCAGATGTTACCATAATGGATGTTAGCTTGCCGCGTTTGCGCTATTTGAGCGATGTAATGCCGGCGAATGTTCATACTATAATGAGCAACCATTATAACATACTTGAAGGCATTAAAGAAGCTGATCTTGTAATTGGAGCAGTATTGATTCCGGGAGCCAAAGCCCCGCATTTGATTACGCGCGATATGTTACAGTTCATGAAAAAAGGTGCTGTAGTGGTGGATGTTGCTGTTGACCAGGGAGGTTGTATTGAAACCTGCCACCCTACAACACACGAGAACCCGGTTTATACCATTGATGGCATCATACATTACTGCGTGGCGAACATGCCTGGCGCTGTGCCTTACACTTCTACCATTGCGCTTACGAATGCAACTCTGCCTTACGCTGTACAACTGGCGAACAAAGGCTGGAAACGTGCCTGTGCGGAAAACCCTGAACTGCGCTTAGGCTTGAATGCTATTGACGGACACATTGTATATGAAGCAGTTTCTCAGGCGTTTGATATGCCTTATACGCCGGTTGATAAGTTTTTGAATTAAAATTGTTTTTGATATAATAAAAAAAGGCGGACCTAAACCAGGCCCGCCTTTTTTTATGCGAAATAAAATGTATTTCGTTACTGTTTAGATAATAATCGACATTTTCA
>DAIUCM010000043.1:0-26131 GCA_036846145.1 Bacteroidota bacterium | reverse complement strand
TATTATGAGTGTTTAATGTTACTTTACCTGTTCAGCTCAATACCAACAATATACCTGGGCAATGCCGGAAAATTATAGCTATTTTTAAAAACAGGGCTTGGCCTGTATGAAAAGGTTAAAGCCAGCCAGTTATGCCCAAGCTTGGCATTGTAATAATACTGGAAACGCGAAATAAACGGGTTCCTGGTAAACTTAGTTTTTACAAGTGTGCCATCTCTCTTTTCGCCCCTGGTAATATATTCGTTGGAAAAAATATAATCGCCTGCCGCACCAAGGTCCAGGTAAGTGCCCATATGGTTGCCTCGGCGCGGATCAAAATTTATGCGGAAGAAAGCGCCAAGGCTGGCAGTGTGCAAACCTATTTTATGCCTGTTGTGTAACGTATCTTTCCCCCATATATAATTATCCAGAAAAGTACTTGAATCTTTATTCGAAATATTAAAGCCTGTGTATTTATAAGCCGGCTCCAGGCCAATGGAAAACATACCGCTTAATTTACGCTTATACCTGAAACCTGTGTAAGCCTCTAACGAGCGGCCATAACCTATTTCGACACCACTTCCGCTTGGGCCTACTATTAAGCCAATGCCTGAGCGAAAATGAAAATAATTTCGCTCGTTTATGCCAAAACTCGGTGTTGTATCATTTTTATTGGTACGGTCTTCTGCAAGCAGTTCTCTTTGCGCGTGAGCGGTGGTAAAACCAAGGCAGATTATAATGAGCAAAAGTATTTTTCGGGCAAGGCACATATGTTAAGCTTGTGGATTTTTTATAGAATTCGATAATGGTTTTAAAATTTGAGTTCTTCGGTATAACCAAGGAAATGTACACGCAAAATACCGTTTGCCGGCAAGTTATTTTTATTAATCGTCAGCACATTTTGTATTTTGGGCTGTATAACATAATATTTCTGTATTATACCATTCTCTGCGGCAATGTGGTAATAAAGCTTCATATCGGGTAATTGCGCGTTAATGGTTGAATCGGTAAAAAACCTGTCATCCAGCTTTACAATAATACTTTCGCCGCTTGTTGTAATATCAAAACTTTTACCTGGCGTAGTTTTTAACCCATCATTTTTCAGCACAAAATAACCAGCCTGCGGTATGCCGTAACCATGCGCATAATCGTAATACGGATATAAGGAGCCCGACTGTTCAATTTCACGGAAAAGCTGCATGTTGGTGAGGTTAGGATTAAGCTGCCAGGCGCAGGCGGCAAAACCGGCTACTAATGGTGTGGAAAAAGATGTTCCAAAAGCCTGTGAATAATTCCTGGAATCGGCCACGAAAGCAAGGCCCGGGGCAGAAACATTCGGCTTCAGGCGTTCATCTGCCGATGGGCCGAATGAGCTGAAACTGATATGATAGTTTGTTTTAGGATCTGTACCGCCAATAGTTAACGCGCTATCGGCATCGCCCGGCGTGCAGATGTATTTCCAGGAGCTTGTACCATCGTTACCGGCAGCCGTTATAACAAGTAATCCTTTCCGCGCGGCAAGATTAGCTGCTTTGGATATAAGGCTTGTTCTGCCATTCATATCGCGGTAAAAATAGCGTTTGTTCGTATAGCCTAAGGATGAACTAATAATTTTCGCGCCATTCTTGTCGGCCCATTCCATCGCTGCAATCCAGTTGTCTTCCTCATCGCGCCACTCGGTTAGGTTACGTTCGGTTCGCGCCAGTAAAAATTCAGCATCAGGCGCAAGGCCCATCGGCAGTGAATCGCTATACATTCCGGCAATGCACGATAAAACCATGGTGCCATGCGTGCCGTAATCATACACAAAAGGGTTGCCTTTAACAAAATCCTGCGTTAAAAGAATTTTGCCTCTATCGCGTAAATGTTTAAATGCCAGGTGCTCATCCACACCGCGGAAACCAACATCAAAAACCGCAATACGTACTCCAGTTCCTCTCACATCTTTCCGCTGAAACTGCAAACCTTGTAAACGCGTAAGCTGTAAACCAAGTAAAACCGTATCGTCAATGGCAAAAGTATTCTGCTGTTGCTGCTGTTCTGCCGCCTGCAGCTTAATGGTCATTCGCCTGGTTTCTTTAACAAATGGCAGCGCTGCAATTTTTTCTATGTTTTCATCACTTGCCCAAACGCCCACAGCATTAAACCAGCGGCTTTCATTGCCAAGCGAATCTGCAAGCGGTTTTACCTGGTTTATGTAAGATGCATTTACAGGCCAGTCGGAATAATCGCTCAAAGGCAAGCCGGCCAGCATTCTTCTTTCCAAAGCATTTTTATGGAAGTATGTATATGGGCTGAAAGTGCTTTCGGCGTTTGGCTTATCCTTAAAAAAAACCCAGTATTTGGTTTGTGCATCAGCTGCGCTGCAGGTAATAATAAAAACTAAAAACAGTACTATTTTTTTGTGCATCGAGCAAATATTGTTCTGTGTAAAAAATGAGCCGGCCAGGCAAAAACGGCAAATATACATGCTTACAACCAAAGCTAAAAACTGTGGTTCATAATTGCGCAGGTATTTTTTATGTGATGCATATATGGGCACTTCTAAAAACGCAATTTCTGCCTTGTACTATCAAAGTTAAAATCCTCATTTACAAAGTAAACTCCATCTGAATTTTCTGCGCGCATTGATCTTTAGTTTTTAGAGGTGTACATTTGCCGCAGGTTTAAATTATCAGGTTTTGGGTTGATCGTCCGTATCGGGAACTATTATTGCCGGTGAAATCTCGCCATCGCCAATAGCCTTATACTGAATGGTTTGCGCCATGCGGTTGCGCCTGCGCTTCTGCATTTGCTCAAAAAGCAGATAAGCTATGAAAAGTACGGTTATGCAAAGCAACAGCAGCACTGCGTTATTCAGCCGGCGTACATCTTTTCTTAAATTTATAACCTGCTGGTTGTTTGCGCGCTGCATTGCCGAAAGGCTGTCCTGCAGAATATGGATACGGTACATTACAACAGCGTGGTTGCTATCAATATGCCTGCGCATCAGCACGTATTCCTGGTAGCGTTTTTCATCGGTTTGTTTAAGCTGGTCCATCCATATGGTGTATGGCATTGTTTCGTGTGCCCGGTATGGCGCGGCAGGCCTTGTGTTATCCAGGTCGGGATCATAATAACCGCAGCTTTGCGCGCAGAGCGCTGCCGTAACAAAAAGTACCGCAAGCCATTTGTTTTTATATATCTTAAGCATTTTTACTTCTAAAAGGGGAAATTAAATTTAGTTAACAGTAAATACCATTAACACAGCAAAGCGGTTTGGGTTAAAACTAAATAACAAAATTGGTTGATGTTACCGGCAAACCGCATATATAAACGCCGGTAAAAATGCTTTGGAGCTTATTTTATTTGAATATGATACCCAGCCTTATACCTGCATGCAGCGGAATATACATTTTGTTCCATAAGCCCTGTCGGAAACGGTCGTCCATTGCGCGCTCATCGGCGCCAAGGGTATTTGTAAAAGATTTATAACCTGCACCAATGCCGAAAAAGGAATCGGAAAAGAACCATTTAGTGCGCCGCTGCAAACCAACCATAAAAAGGGCTTCGTACCTATCGCTACGGGCATCAACCGTTTTGGTATATGAATTATGAGTATTATTGTTCCTGGCTATTTTTACTTCTGTGGGTTTGTACTCGCGGTTTTCGAAACGGAACTGCGGGCCGCTGTAAAACTGCTTGCTTTTTGAGCCGCGCATATCTTTTTCCATAAACTTCAGCGTATAGCTAAGCTCATAACCCGAAAACATAAAATAAACATTGCCCGGCGTTTTATCGTCCTTATGTTTCCAGAAAAGATGCGTACTGTTTGTGTTATAATTTACACGAAACTCATGCGATTGCCTCGGCAGCATAAGCTCAAAAGCGCCAAGATACTGGCCCCAGTAAAAGTTCGCCGGGTTTGTACTTACCGCAAAGTGCGTGTTTTCCCAGAAGGAAAGCCTTTTGGCCCGTGTTATGGCTGCCTTTTCCAGCTCTTTGTTCCCCTGCAGCTTATATAAATTGGCAACGCGACGCAGCTCATCCGAGCGAAAGTCTTTCTTACGCTTATCCACTTCCGCCATCCAGCTTGTGCTTTCCGCCTTTGCCGTTGTGTTTTTACCGTTATTCTGATAATACTCGGCTTCAGCCAGCGCTACAAGCAGCTCGGTGCTATGCCTGCCGCGATTGTAAGCATCCTGGCCATATTGCAATACATAAAAGCTGCGGTCATCTTTATAATGCAGTTTCGCCAGTGCGAGTGCTGCCTGCTCCGCCCATTTTACGTTGTTGTAACGGCAGTTTGCAGCAGGCGAAACGTTTACAGAAACCTCATCCAAATAGCTTGAAAGTATTTCTTTATCGGCAGGTTTTTCGGTATTGTAGCGCAAGGCTGTTTCAATAGCGCGCATGGCGAACTCGGAACTGCGGCAATTATCGTTTTTCCCTTTATGCGCTTTTGACAGCTCGCTTTGCGCAATAAATATCTCCTTCTGCAAGGTATCGGCCTCATCCAGAATAAAAGTTGCGTACTTTATGGCTTCATCGTAATTTTTGAGTGTGTTTGATAACTGCATGGCACGCACATAACTCTGGAAATATGCGTGCTGCCAGTCCTCTGCGGTGCCAAGCGCCTGGTATGTTTCGCGTTTACCATCAACTTTTATACGTTGTTCGTTCACAAATTTAGATGCAGGCACTTCATTTAACTCGGGCCATATATCAATGGCGCGTTTAATGGTTTGGAATGCAGCTGCATCGTCGCCCAAAGCGCTTTGCTCGAGGCTCATTTTATACAGGCAGGTTGCGATAAAATAAGTGCTTGCCGAAGCCATTTTTTTATTGGTTTCATGGGCTTTTGTAAACGCGTCGGCAGCAGACTTATATAAATTAAGCTTTTGCCTGTGCTCCGTTTCTGTTACCAGTGTTTTACCTGCGGCAATATTATCGGCCTGCTGCATATCGCTCATTCCCTTGTCAAAATCGTCTTTCCATACCTGCGAAAAACAGGCCTGCGGCAAAATGAAAATAAGTAGCAGGAGAATAATAAGATGTGGAGGCTTTTTCATTATTACAAGTTTGGTTTGGCTGGTAATAATGAAAAAAGCAAGTACCTGCTTTTGTTGCAACCGATAATCAATTACGAATTAAAAATTACGAATGACGAATGCAGTATCTTCAATTAAAAATTAAAAATGAAGAATTAAAAATGCTTCTTCAATAACTAAAACAATCATCGGAACCAAATAAATCATTGTAAACAGCAGTTAAAACTTTGCTTCTTTGCGCCTTTGCGGGAAAAAATTCCGCGATGCGAAACAACCTTACAACCATAAAACTTTACAACTTTCCAATTATCAATTCCCTATATATAACCTGGCCGAAAAATGGTTTCCTTTATCATCATGTAAAGAAACAATATATAAACCAGCTGTATAGCCGCTAACATTTAAATTAATAAAGCCATTGGTGTTTTTTTCGGAAGCTATGTAAATTTTCTGTCCCAGCATATTAGTAATATTAAAGCTGTACAACTTGCCAAAGGTATTTTCGGGCAATTGTATATATGCGTTTTGTGTTGCCGGATTCGGATAAACATTAACCTGGCTTAATTTAGGGCGTTTTTTACCATCACTTATTCCCAGCACAACCGGGTTTGATGCGAAATAATATAATCCGCCGCGATAATTGCCTGCCATTAATTCGGGCTTACCGTCACCATCAATATCCGCAAGCGCAGGCACCGATACCAATCCCAGCGCCGCCTGCCTGTTTTTGCCGGTAAGCTGATCGTAAATAAAATAGGTATTGCCGGTGAAAGTATCAGTTAAGCTATCTTCAATATTAAAATATATAATCAGCCGGCCATACAGGCTGCCGGTTATCATATCCAATTTTCCATCATTATCAATATCGGCAATTTCCGGGGCAGATGCACCATTCGGCTCCTTAGCAAGGGTTGAATCTTTTATTTCGCCTAAATCGTCATATTCATATTCATAATAAAACACATTGGTAACTACATTGCCAAACGTTTCGCTAACCAGGGTAAATACTGGCGCTGTTGCGCTGCCGGTGTTTCGGTAATAGTTAAAATTTCCGCTCAGCTCGCCAACAACCAGGTCCTGCAGCCCGTCTTTATCAATATCGGCAAGGGTTGGTTTGCTGTACTGCCCTACATCTATTGATGCCAGGTTTGCTTTAACAAAAACAGGCATTCCGTTAGCATCCGTACCCTGGTTGTAGTAAAAAAGCACTTCACCGCTTTCTGCACCCAGTATAAGATCCGGCTTTCCATCACCATTTATATCTTTAAATGCCGGTGTAAGCGCTGCCTGCCGCAATGTGCTTAAATTAGCTAAATCGTTATTTACTTTGCTGTAAACCGGCTTTGCTGCTGTGCCGATGTTTTTATATAACAGCAGTTTACTGAATTTATAATCTGCCTCAGGGTTTGCTTTTACGGCAACTGCCAGGTCTGTTAAGCCATCGTTGTTATAATCGAAGAATGCAGGCGCGCTGCGTACACCGCCTTCAAACGTGGTGTTCTGTAAAAAATCTTCCTGTATAAACTCAAAACGGGGTACGCTGGCCGTACCAGTGTTAATGTAGGCAAGTACCTGGCTGGCAGATTCACTTTCGAATAAACCTTGCGGCGTAACAAGCAGATCTTTTTTCCCATCGGCATTTATATCTACCGAAAAAGCTGCGGGAAAGTTTATTAATTCGGCTTTACGGCTGTTCCTTGGGAAAACCGTATCTACCGTTATCATACTATCGGACAAGGTAAAACGCGAACCGTTTTTAATTTTACCGTTCTCCAAAAAAATAAGGTTCCTGTAGCCAATATCGCCAAGCAGCATATCCTTATCGCCATCGCCATCGTAATCGAATGCAAGCAGCGTGCTGCCGCCGTGCTTTTTGCCGCGTTTGCCAACATTGCCGCAATGCTCACCCAAAACTACGGTATTGGCCGTGAATGATTCGGCGAACTTACCCCAGCAGCGGTCGGCAATACGAAAATCCAGGCTATCGGGTACGCCGTATTTCTCCATCGACATGTTTTTGTAATACTGTATGTGGTATTGCAATACATCGTACGAAAGTATATCCAGGTCGCCATCGTTATCAATATCCACCAGCGCAGGTATATCGGTTGATGGAACATAAATATTGAGGCTGTATTCAATATCTTCATACCGAAGCCTTTCCGCAACTTTTTCAAACGCAAGCGTATTGCCGGATGAAACATTTTTGTAAACATCGAGTCCGGCGCCTCGCGTTGAAAAGGTAAAAATATCTTCTTTACCATCATTATTGTAATCGGCCAGCAAGGCCCAGTTGGTGAGTTTGGGAAATGCCGATTCGTACTGCGGCATATACCTGAAGCTGCCGTTACTCAGGCTCATAAATAAAGATATTTTTCCATCGGCAGGCTCAAATACAAAAAGGTCCGGCCGCATATCGCCATCGAGGTTTATGTTTGAGAATTGCGGATTGAGCATTCCGCCGGCCCATGGATTTTCAATCGTATCGTTCTGTCCAATAACTATTTCGGCGCCGCGCGAGCTTTGGTACATGCGGAATTCCTGCGCCAAAGCATTTTCTGCCATTAGCATATATGGAATGAGCATGCATAAAAAACGCCGGTAACAGGCTGTTTGTAAAAGGCTAATATTGTATATTTTTAAATAAGCTTGTAAATACTGCATATATAATTTGGCCGGGAAATGCTTCGGTTTATAAAAAATAATGATACTTAAATTAACGCCCGCAGGCTGCATAAGTTAAAAACTGATTAATAATCAGTGGGCTATAAATAATTTCTGTGTGCTGTAAACCTGGCCCTTGCTGCCGCTGATACGTACAAAATATAAACCATTGGCTAAAACGGGCAGCTGTATTTGCTGCTGCGATGCGTTTGCGCCGGCATAAAACCCTGTATTCCATAACTGCTTGCCGCTTATATCGGTAATTACGGCCTGCATTTGCTGCGGCTGAATATTACTCCATTTTAAAGTGATATGTTGTTGCGCAGGGTTCGGGTAAATTACCAGGCTGGCGGGTTCAGCATCGGGCGAAAATACAGGCTGTACGCTTAAAGGTATTTCCTGCCCGTTATTTTTGCTGCCCATAAAATATAAGCCGCCACGTACGGTTCCTATCAGCAGGTCGGGCTTGCCATCCTGGTCCAGATTACCAACAGCAATAGTTGTGTGCTGGCCCAGGGTATGCGCACCAAAGGCCTTGCTTGTATGATTGTAAAATATATTTGTTTGCGAAGTGAATGTTTTTGTAGTATCGGTAATGTTGGCAAAAGTGTAGATATTTCCGCTTGATGAGCCCACCAGTAAATCCGGCGTTCCGTTCTGGTCAATATCGGCCAGGCAAGGTGCCAGCTGATTTTCGCCAGTTACAGGTATAACCAGGTATTCTTCATTTACCAGCTCAAATAATGGTTTGCCGGCCTCGGTAGTTATATTCCTGTAATAGGCAATCTGGTTCTGGCTGTTTCCTATCAGCATATCCGGTTTGCCATCTTTATCAATATCGGCAAGCGTAGGGCGGCTGTTGTTGCCTACATCAATTACGGTTGAACCAGTGCCGGTTTCGGCCATTAAAATCTTTTCCTGCATTTCAAAACTGGCCTGCCCATTGGTACCGGTGTTCCTGTAAAAGCTCACTGTGCCGTTTACATGTCCTAGTAGAAGATCCGCTTTCCCGTCGCCATCGGCATCGCCAATAGCCGGGCCAACTATGCCGGAGCCGGTTTTAATACTAAAAGCCATAAAATCTTTGTTTTCCAGCTTAAAAACAGCTTTTTCCTTAGTGCCGATGTTTAAATACAGTACCAGGTGATCGCGGTTAACGCCTTCCACCTCGCCTTGTACGCTTAGCAAAAGGTCTGGCAGGCTATCATTATTATAATACACTATTGCCGGATGGCTGAAGCTCCCCCACTCAATCATTTTATCTTCCAGGAAACTGGATTTTGCCAAGGTGAACCGCGGCCTTAACGTTTTGCTGGAGTTATGGTAATGCCAGATAAAATTTTTTCGTTTCGATGAAAAATCGAGCGGGCTTACAAGCAGGTCATCGTAATTATCGCCATTGATATCAACCAGTGAAGCCAGCGGCAGCGACATAATGCGCGCTGCTGTTCCGCTAAGCGGGAAATTGCCCGATGGCCGCGAAATTATCGTATCGAACCGGTAGGTTTGCTGGCCTTGTATCCTGCCATTTTCAAGGTAAATAAGGTTAGGCCTGTCCACATCGCCAATCAGCAGATCCTTATCTCCATCGCCATCAACATCCAGTGCCAATAATGCAGATCCATCATGCGCGCCGTTCTTTTCGCGAATGGTAAGGTTATCCATACAGTTCTTTTTCCCTATGGTTACATTTACTTCAACATGGGCGGCAGTATCAAACTCCGAAAAAAATCCCCAGCACTGGCTGTACAGGTCAAAATTCAAGCTATCCTTGTTACTGTATTTTTCCATGCTCATATTTTTGTAATAATACACCACGCTGCTCTGTGTGAAATCGAACTGAAGCATGTCCAGGTCACCATCATTATCCATATCCGCAAAGGTTGGCACTTCTTCATTATCAGTGGTTATTTTACCAATGCCATTCGCGGTGCGCCTCATTACCGGCAGCTTGTAGGGCTCAAACTTAAGCTCGTTGCTTGTGCTTACATTTTTATAAACAACCAGGTGCGATGAATAGGCAGCACCGATGCCGGCGCCATGCATAAATATATCGGCCTTGCCATCACCGTTAAAATCCTTTAAAATTACCCAATGCTGCATTTTGGGGAAAGCATGCTCATACTGCGGTGCGTATTGCAGCCTTACCGAATCGCGCGTTTTAACGCTCAGGAAGGTAAGTATTTTGCTATCGCGCCTGTCAAAAACAAACAGGTCCTGCCGGCCATCGCCATTCAGATCTATATTTGAAAACATGGGGTTGTTGAGGCCGCCGGTAAGCGCATTGTATAAAGTATCGTTATTCTCGCCCAGGAAACGAATAAAACTACTGGGATAAAACTCGAATTTTTGTGCCTGTACCAGTTGCGCAGCAAGCATAAAAGTCAGAATCAGGATTTTTTTCATACAGTTTGGTAGTTTTTTGGCAATTTTGAATCTGTAATATACGCAAAATAATGGAAACTCCGGCAATATACACTATCTACCAGCAACATCCGCAAATTTGTAACGATACCCGCAACATTTCTGCAGGCTGCATTTACTGGGCTATTAAAGGCGAGCGTTTTGATGGCAATACTTTCGTGCAACAGGCTTTTGCACTGGGCGCTGCATATTGCGTGGTGGATAATCCCATATATGCCATCAACGAAAAATGCTTGCTGGTAGAAGATAGTTTAAAAGCCTTGCAGGAATTAGCGACTTATCACCGGCGGCAATTGCAGATCCCCATTGTAGCCATAACAGGTTCTAACGGAAAAACAACTACAAAAGAGCTGATGCTGCGCGTATTAAGCCGGAAATTGAAAACATTCGCAACGCCGGGAAATCTGAATAATCATATCGGTTTGCCGCTGAGCCTTTTACAACTAACTAAAGAACATGAAGCAGCCATTATTGAACTTGGCGCAAACCACCAGGGCGAAAATGCGTTCCTGTGCGAAATCTGCCAGCCCGATTGCGGAATTATCACCAATATTGGTAAAGATCATTTGGAAGGTTTTGGCGGCATGGATGGCGTAGAGAAAGCGAATATGGAGCTGTTCGATTATCTGCGCAAACACCATAAAATGGCTTTTGTAAACATTGATGATGAACGGATTGCAAGAAATATTTCAGATATAAAGCATTTTTCGTACAGTGCATATATGGAAGCCGATATACAAGGCGAAGTTGCAGCAAAATTTCCACTGTTAAAGGCTCGTATAAGCAGTAAAAACTCTGGTAAAAGCTTTGAAGTGGAAACGCAATTGTTCGGCTCATTCCAGCTGTATAATTTGCTGGCTTCTACTTTGGCAGGCGAATATTTTGGCGTGGAAACGGAGCAGATAAAACAGGCTTTGGAAAGTTACCAGCCACAAAACAACCGTTCGCAAATTATCAAACAAAATTCCAATACAATCATCCTCGATGCATACAACGCCAACCCAAGCAGCATGGGCCCGGCTGTAAAAGATTTTGAAGAATATCCTGCCGAAAAGAAAGTGCTTTTATTGGGTGATATGTTCGAACTCGGCCATGATTCAGCCACAGAACACAAAGCTATTTTAGAGCAGATAAATTACTCAAAATTCGAGGTTGTTGCGCTGGCCGGCAATGCTTTTTATGCATTTAAAAATGAATTCCCCGCGAAATTTTTTGAAGATACTTTAAGCCTGAGAAAATGGTTTGAAGAACAGAATTTCGATGGCGTAACTTTCTACGCAAAAGGTTCGCGCGGAATGAGGATGGAAAGCGTTTTTGCGTAATTTTCTGAATCGGGATTTACAGGATTTTAGGATATACAGGAGCTTAGAAATAATGTAAATCATAATATTCTTTCAGTTGCTCGGCCGCAGCCGAGTGACGCGTATCATCAGGCTTGCGGCCAATAATTATTTTTCCAACATAAGCTTGAGATTTATACCAATACTGAATGAAAAATGCGTAAAGAATGCTTGTTTGTATGCCACGTGTCTTGTCCTGAAATAGATTTACACTAAATTGTAAATCATTAAATCAAATTAATCCTTATTCAGAAAACTATTGCTTAACCAACCGCAGCCGCTGAGCTTTCGTGCCATCGTTCAATTCCACGAAATAGATGCCCGGCTGTAAATGGCTGATATTGAGCTGATCCGAAGCAAGGATTTTTTTGCTGATAACCGTTTGTCCCAAAGCATTTTTTACGTTTACTATATATGCAGCAGTTGTAAAATTGCTTTGAAGAGTTAAATGGTTTTGTGCCGGGTTTGGGAAAAGCCTGGTATTTTTGATTAAAAAATCTGCATCTTCCTGACCAATATTTATGGCTTTGCAGGCTTCCATAATTTCCGTGTTGGTATTGCAGCCGGTGGCGTTGAAGGCAAATTTATGGCTGCCGTTGTTATCCAGAAAATCGCAAACGCTTTTTACGTTGCAGATGGAAAGCAAAGGGTTTTTAAGAAAATCGAGATTCAGCAGCATCTGGTAATTTATATTTTCGAGGCCGGTTAGCGTTACAAGCTGCGGATTATCATGAATTTTTAAACTACCTCTTACGTACTTTAACGATTGAAAACCACGCAGATCTGTAAGTACTTCATTTTCCATTATGTGCAAACTGTTGCCTATAGAATCCAGCCCATCAAAACCATTGGTATTTTGCAAAGCAGCGTTATTGGAAACTGTAAGCGTTCCGTTAACTTTTTTTAGCCGAAGCAGGGCCGTAACATCATTCAGCCTGTAATTGCCTTCGATTCTAAAATCTTTTCCTACAAAAGTGAGTTTCTCCAAACCTTCCAGGCTCTTTAGCGAATACAAAGCCTTTAAAGTAAAATAATCTTCCACATACAAAAGCTTATTAAGCCCTTTTATATGCTGTAGCGAATCGTTCATGTACACCAGGAAATGACCGTTTACTCCAATCAGTTCATTAAAATCGAGCGAGCGCAGCTTTGTATTTTCATAGATCTCAATTTCCTTGCCTACTTTAACCAGGTTTTGCAAGCCTTTTAAGCTCAGCAGAGATTTATTGTAACTTATAATAATATATTCGTTGATGTATTTCAGTGATTTGAGGGATTCCATGCTGGTAAGCGCTGCATTTTCCCAAACTTTAAAATATAAACCTATACGCTCCAGGCTGGCAAAACCATCCATCTTCTGCAGATTTCTGTTATTATAAATCTCGAAATAGCCTGGAACTGATTGTATAGAATCAAGCGATCCAATACTTGTAAGCGATGGATTTTTTAAAATATGGATACTTGAAAATTCGCCAAGTGTTGTGATGCTCTCCAGCCCGGTTAGGTTTGTAAGGTCGCGGTTGCCATCTATAATTATATCGCCGCCAACAGTTTTAAGCTCCGTAAGCAGCCCTATTTTATTTAAGCTGTCGCAGGAATGTATTTTTAAATTACCGCCAACCGTTCGCAGCCTTAGCAGATCAGCTAAGCTCTTCAGGCTGTTTGCATCATCCAGGATAAGGTCGCCCCCAACAGTTTGGAAATTATCCAGCCCGGATAATGAAAACAACTTGTTTACGCTCCTTATAATTAGTTTCCCGGCGCAGCCTTCCAGTTTCGATAATGGCGAAAGATCAGTAATTGTAGAACCACTAATGGTTAAGTCGCCACTGATGTAATTACATTCGGGGTACTTCTCCTGGAATGCTTTAATTCCGGATTGCGAGGTTAAGGTTAAATTCCCGGAAGGGCATTGTGCAAAAATAGCAGTTCGTGTTAAGGAAAATAAGATTGAAAGGAAAAAAAACACATGCTTCATAAGGAGATAGTTTGAATGTAAATGGCTGATTTTACGCCAAATATACACTTACTCCAAATTATTTCAAAGCATTTTCAACCGCCGATTAATTTTGATGATGTTGATTTCGCTGATTACTTTTTACGAATATTAAAGCATTTATTGGGGAAATGAGATATAGGAACGAATTCAATTAAAAATGAATGATTAAAAATGCCGCGATGCGAATTAATACATACTTTAAAATCTTTAATCACTCTTTGTTCCTTGTTCTTTGTTCATTATTGATAATGAAACCATTTTCCGGCAAATCCATATATGTATTTTGCTGAAGCCTGTGGAGTTCGTTCAGCAAATAGATGATCTGCTCGCGCATGTGCACAATTACTTCTATGCAGGCCAAATTTACGCCAAAATTATTCTTCAACCTGCGTACACGATGCAGCAGTTCCAGGTCTTCTCCGCTCGAAAAACCTTTTTATTTTTCTGCGGATGATTGCAGCAATCCGCTATCCAAAAGCTGCTCTAAAACATCGAATTTCAGCCCGCAATTACCGGCAACATCTTTTAAATACAAATGTCTTTTCTGCATAGGCGAATACTATTTTATTATCGTTTAGTTAAGGCATTGGAAGTTTAAAAGTCTGTGAGCCATAAACCTTGGAGCAATTATCAAAAACTACCATTATAATTAAAACCTGCATTCAAATTTAAATAAAGAACTTTGCTGACATTTTTTAATTACAGTCGAAGATCCCCGGGCTTTGGCTCACAGCCCGGTAGTTAAATGGCAATACCCTTAACTAAATCACATAGAATTCTATTTTCTCAGTTCCGCTAACTGGCGCAGCAGGTCTTTTTCCCTGTCAGATAAATTTCTTGGCAGCTGCACTTGTATTTTTAAATACAAATCTCCGTACTCATCTGTTTTTCCATAGCGCGGAAATCCTTTGCCGCGAAGCCTCAGCGTAGCGCCATTCTGTGTTTCAGGCGGAAGTTTCATTTTAATAGAGCCGCTCATGGTATTTACGGTAATTTCGCCACCCAAAAGTGCAGTGTACAGATCTGCATTTTGATCTTTATACAAATCATCTCCCTTGCGCAGGAAATTTGGGTTAGGAAGTATTTTTACTCGAAGCAATATATCGCCGTTCGGGCCGCCATTTGCGCCTTCGCCGCCCTTACCTGGCAGCCTTAAAGTTTGCCCATCTGCAACGCCGGGCTTAATGTTTATTTTAAGTTGTTCGCCTTTAGAGCTGCGCAGTATGCGCGATGTTCCATGATAAGCATCTTCAAAACTCAGCTCAACTTCGGTTTCATAATTCTGGCCTTTAAAGGCTCTCGCGCCGCGTGAACGGGTTTGCTGACTGAAACCGCCACCGCCAAAAATACTCTCGAAAAAGTCAGAGAATCCGCCACCGCTAAATCCATCAAAATCATCGGATGTGTAGGTTTGCCTGCCGCCTTGCTGCTGGTATTTTCCCCAGTCGAAACCGCCACCGCCATAATGCCCGGCCTGCTCGTATTTTTTCCAGTCGGCACCCAGCTGATCGTACTTTTTGCGTTTTTCGGGATCGCTCAAAACCTCGTACGCCTCGCTGATCTCTTTGAATTTCTCTTCCGCTTCTTTGTTATTTGGGTTTACATCGGGGTGATACTTGCGCGCCAGTTTACGATATTCTTTCTTTATCGTATCTGTCGTAGCTTTTTTATCTACCCCAAGCGATTTGTAGTAGTCTTTAAAGTTCACCTTGTCAGTTTTATTTTATAGAGCAATAACAATAGTTTTACCAGTTTTTGTGTTTGCGACAAAGTGGCAGGAAATACAATGAGAAAATGAGTAAATGAGTAAATGAGTAAATGTTGGGAAAATGATTGAATAAATGAATTAATGTTTTGAAAATAAGGGTTTTAAAGTAAATTTTTTGAGGCTTGTATAAAGGGAGCCGGTTGGTTTTAGCTGAGATTCAAACAATACAATTTCTTTTACAGCATTTACGGGCAAAACGGGATTTGTATGGTGAAGTTGCAGCAATGGTTTCGGGGAGAATTTTAACCTCGAGAGTGTAATATGCGGAATGGATTTTTGTGATGGTTTCGCGTTCATTTCCATATATGCATCACTATAAAAATGCTTTAATGTTTTATAGGCTGAGGTTTCAACATGTGTAAATTCGCGGCTGGGTTTTCCGTTCACCCAGATCATTCTCGGCCTGTTTGGCGGGAAATACATAAATGTATCAAAATCAATGTAAAAAGCAGGAATTTGCGCAAAGCATTTTTGGAGCAATGGATATATGGAATTGAGTTTCCCAGCCGGAAAATCGCCAATAAAAAGTACGGTAAAATGCCAGTTCTCTTCAGCAATCCACCTGTAACCTGTTTGCCTGTTAGCTTCAATAAATTCCCGGATTGCTATTTTCCACTCATCTGAAACTTCAATGGCCAGAAAAATTCTTTTATTTACAGACATAATTGCAACAATAAAAAACCCGCCAGCGCAAATGTTGGCGGGTTTACCTTCAAAACATAAAAATTTAGTTTTTAATAAACTTCGCGGTGCTAACGCCATGGCTGTTAACCAACTGCACCATATATGTACCTTGCGAAAAATGCTTTACATCTACATTTTTATTTCCGGTTCCAATTAGAATATCGCTATAAACTTCCTGTCCAAGCATGTTGTAAATGATAAGTTTACCGCTGTTGCCACTTGTGTTTATAAATAAGTTATCTGTACATGGGTTGGGGAATAATTTCAAGCTGTTATGCACACGCTGTTTTTCATTTACAGAAACTGTTGGCGCTTTCATTTTAACAATATATGGCCCCTGCAAAGTGCTGGAATCTGGCATTACAAAAGTGCCAACGCCATACACCACCAGTTCACCATCGGTTGATGCAAGCAGGTCACGGCCATCTGCAACAGTGCCCTGGTAAAAGCCATTTTTTACAGTAAGCCCGAAATCAAAATCCTGCGCTTTGGTAGCTTTTCCGCTGGCATTTATGGCGTATAAGGTCATAAAAGTTATGGTACGGTTTTGCCCGTTTGCATCTTTTACCGTGCGGAAAGCCTTGCCTACAGCATAATAGCCGCCACCCATTTTAATAACGCTGTTAAGTGTGCCGCCCTGGTATGGTTCTACCGAGGTATAATATACGCTATCGCCATTTTGAGAAACTACTGCAGTAGCGCTTGTTGCGCTGTGTACGCCATCTACAGTTTCGAATTTATCGCCTACGGTTATGTATTTTCCATCGCCGGTGGCAACAAGGCTCCTGGCATTGGTTCTGCGGTAATCACTGGCTACGGCAAAAGTTTTGTGCCAGCGCGAAGTGCCTTCCAGCCCGTATTTCGATATGGTATAGCTGGTTCTGTCATGGCCGGTATTTATAGAACCACTGAGGATAACGCCATCATTATCATATATCATATCAAAGTATGTACCTACACGTTTGGCGAGGCTGTCTGCCGCCCACATTTGCGTAGTGCTGCCGGGCATAAAGCGGAACATGTGAGATGCATTTTCATACCCTGTAGAAATATCCCTGGCCAGTACAACGTAGCTGCCATCAGCCAGCTCTATATGTTTTGTGTACTGGTAGCCATCTGCATTGTTTGGCTTGGGCACTAAAAAACTGTTGCTGGTATCGCCTGTATTTTCATTCAGCTCGGCAAAAACAATGTTGTGCTTTTTATTGGGAATGAGCGTTTCCATGGCAATCATCAGCTTGCCGTTGTTGTTATAAAAAACATTGGCTATGCGCCTGAAGCCCGTTGCGGTGTAGGTTTTGCTCCAAACAGAATCGCCACTGGCATTTATTTTATATACAAACCCGGTCCAGATGTTTTCGCTTAACGGAAGCCCTTTGCCGGAAATTATGAAACCTTTATCGGGAGTTTCTACCATGCCGGTGGGCTCGCCGGCGGACAATTTTCCGTTATAGTAAAGGATAAGTTTTTTCTCCCAGGTGGTTTGTGCCTGGGCGCTGAAAAACATACATAATACAGCTAAATGGAGAAGCTTTTTCATAATAATGGTTTTGGTTTCTGATGACAAAAATAAAAATTCCGCGCAAACCGCAAAATCTTAAACCAAAATTTTATCTGCTGAAAGGCAGGCGGATAGCAACATTGCCAGGCAGTAAACTATTTTTCCGCACGCGCATATATGGCACCGGAACAGCGCCGAATCCACGGAGAAAACGTTCGATCGGTTCAATCATGGAACCATCAAAATCAAAGACTTTATAGCCGTTGTTCCGCGCATTTTTTATGGCTTCCCAAATAATCAGGCTCATGGCGCCGCTTTGTTTGTATTCCGGCGCTGTGCCGCCAAAATAGTAAATGGTTGTATCTTTAAAAGTGAAGAATAATATGCCCGCTGCAATGTCACCGTTACCGGTTTGTGCCGTCAGCAGGTAACTTTCGCCTGTTTTTGAAAAATGATTATATACTTTTTTTAGGCTTTGATATTGTTCCGGCTTTACAGATTTCACATTCTTTCCCCAGCTGCGTTCGCCAATATTCAATAAAGTATCAAAATGGTTATGCTGCTGAATGGTAATACCGGCCTTTTGTGCTTTTTTAATATCTCTGCGAGTGTTTTCCGCAAATTCAGCATATATTTCTTCTTCTGTTTTAGCAATATCAACCTGGTAAGTATCCCGTGGTGTGAGTTTATATCCGCTCCATATCAAAGGCAGTGGATAATCGAACCTTGGTGAAAAATGATAATTAAAGATGCGGATACGCTTAGGAATTTTATCGATAATAAGTTTTGTATACTGTTTTTTGAGCTCGTAAGTCCTGGAAATTTTAGAATTCATTGGCGGAAAACATATTCCCCAATATTGCGCAAATACAGGTTGTAAACTGTAGCTTATTCCATATTTCTTTTTGGCTTCGAAGGGCATCAGCGCAAGCAGCTGCTCACCATTTCGCACAACAACTGCCTGCCATTGCGTACATAAATTACTGATGTAATGATATTTATGATAGATCATGCCCTGCGGGGATTCCTCAATAAATTTATCCCAGTCGGCAGCATCAATCGCTGTATGATCAAGAACTTCCGCTTCCATAATTATATTGCAAGAGCTTGCCGCGGTTGCTCAACAAGCTGCAGCAGCCTGGCATATACATTATCAAGATGTTCCATACACCGCTGGTTATAATGGCTTTTCGCTTCCATATAAGCCACTGAATTTACAATTTCCGCATAAGGTTTCATCATCCTTTCAATCATACCAACATGCTGATCTTCCGTTGCGTCGCCTTCCGTTAAATTATGCTCATCCAGCCAGGTTCGGTTAATTTCGCTGCTGGGTTTACCTGTTAAATATTGCCATTGTGCCACAAAATCCTGCACAAAATTTATGATTGCCGGCGCAGTATGCTCAATAACATCGCAAACCGCAAGCGCCAAAACCATATCCGCATGCCGCAAATCGAGCTTTCTATTTATTGTAAAATCATCTGGCCTAGGTAGTGTAATTTTAAGGTTTTTAATGAGCGATGCGATGGTTAACTTAAACTGGTCGCAATGTAAAATATTGGTGTTCCAGTTGCCTTTAATAAAAGGATGCAAACCTAGCTCAACTTCGTAAATATTTGTCGCAATTTCACGCACTTCACTATATTCGGTGAGCTCCGCAACGCGTTTAAATCCCATGGGTGATGAATAAGAGATCGGGTAAAACCCGGAAGCAATTGCGGTTAAAAATTCCGCTTGTTTTTCCGCGGGTAAACTCACTGCGAGATTAACCGGATGATTTTCACGATCTGCGATTTTAATGGATAAGACTTTTTGCCAGTAAGGATGCGCGATAAATGATTGCATAAATGGTTTTTAGATTTGTTTGACTGTATAAGTGCATCATTTATAAGCGTTTTGTTTGAAAGCAAGATAACGCAGCATGCTGTAGTTTTAGTATTTCCATATATGTAATTACAGAAAAATACTTCAACAATTACATGACTATCAACACACTAAAATTTTATTTTACCAAAATGCAACATTATTGCAAAAAGATGAGTTAACTTTGCAATATTGTTGCATGAAGCATAATCACAAACATACCAGATCTAACAGCAAGATGGGCAAACTGGGCGTTTCGCTCTCGGTTGCCTGTAGCATTCATTGCCTTGCAATGCCGTTTGTAGTCGCCGCTGTTCCCGCTGCCGGAAGTGCTTTGCATACCGATATGTTTACAGAAGTGCTTATTTTAGGTTCAAGCATTTTGCTTTCCGGATTTACCCTGATTAAAGATTATCGCCAGGTGCATCGCCAGTGGTTGCCTTTATTTCTTTTGGCTTTGGCTTCTCTCGCCATCGTTTTCCAGTTCAGCAGCCATCACGGCCACGATCATTCGCACAGCGAGCTTTCCATAGGAAGTATTTTGGGTGGCGTTATGATCTTCGCGGCTTATGTGAGCAACTGGTTTATTGCACGTAAGTTTCATACTTGCGAAGCGCACTAATCAGACTTCAATAAAAAATAATCACAAATAAGCTGAAGCATTTTTTGGCTTTTAGAGATATGTACAATTTATAATTACCTGAAACGTTTGTATTTGTAAATTTGAGAAATGAAGACTGCATTCATCTTGCTATTGTGCTTCTTAAGTTTCAGCCACGGTTTCAGTCAAAAGACAGATACAGTTTATTATTCTGCCGATGAAGTTTATTCAATTCTTACTGATAGCTTACCAGATAAATTAGGACTTGGTTGCGATTATTTTGGTACACAAACAGAAAATATTGGTTATTTTTTGATGTTTGTTGAGGCTGAAAAGTACGACTATATCAAAAAACTGGCTTACTCAGATTTTGCATCAAATCAACTTCTTTCTGTGTTAGCTTTGGAGGCGCTTGAATTGCATCAGAAATTAACTTTAGATGAAAAGTTGCAACTGCGAATTCAGGAAATTAAAAACTCTGAAATTAATCTGCCTTCTTGCTGTGGTTGTGTTCCTTGTGAAGGAGGAAAACTTAAATACTTATTGAGTAAGAGAGGCAAAAAGAATTACCTTGTTAAAACATTTCGCGGTTATATTGAAAATCAAATCGGCAAAAAATAAATTTACATATCATATTTTCACCAAAAATGCTTTGGATTTCGTCGACTCTGCTGCTGGCGCAAGATTTAGCCTAGCGATTCTTGTGCCTTTTCAATAAACTTATGCCTTTTCCATATAGTAGTAAGCCAAAAAATGCTTTTCCAGACTGACACAAGAACCGCTGCGCTAAATCTTGCGCCAGCGAAAAACAACAAACAAACATACTCAAATTCTTGCATTCATACATTCTTCCATTAAAACCGGCACATTGGCTAATTGGCACATTGGCTAATTAATTTCGTAATTTTGTATAGATTAAATGTCTGTATAAAATTGACTACGCTACAAACCCTACAAAACTTACTGCAAAAACGAATTCTCATCCTCGATGGCGCCATGGGAACCATGATACAGCGCCACAAACTGGAAGATGCAGATTATCGTGGTGAAAGATTCAAAAACTGGCCGGGCGAGCTGAAAGGCAATAATGATCTGCTGAACATCACGCAGCCGGAAATTATAAAATCCATTCATAAGGAATACCTGGAAGCCGGTTCCGATATTATTGAAACCAATACTTTCAGCTCAACAAGCATTGCCATGGCCGATTATGGCATGGAAGAACTGGTGTATGAGCTCAACTTTTCCGGTGCAAAACTTGCCCGCGAAGCAGCAGATGAATACACGAAGAAGAATCCCGCCAAACCAAGATTTGTAGCCGGTGCCATGGGCCCCACTACCAAGCTTTTATCGCTTTCGCCGGATGTAAATAACCCCGGTTTCAGGGCGGTGAGCTGGGATGAAATGGTGGCTGCTTTCTACAGGCAAATTGAAGGTTTGGTAGATGGCGGCGCAGATATTTTGCTCTTCGAAACCATTACCGATACATTAAATTCCAAAGCGGCCATTTTCGCGCTGGAAGAATATAATTTCAAGCATAAAAAACAGGTTCCGGTTATGATTTCCGGAACGGTGGTTGATAAAAGCGGCAGGATACTTTCCGGACAAACCATTGAAGCATTTTTGATTTCTGTTTCGCACTGCAAAAATTTGTTAAGTGTTGGCTTGAACTGCGCTTTGGGTTCTGCTGAAATGCGCCCGTACATTGAGGAGTTATCGCAAAAAGCGCCTTTTTATATTTCGCTTTACCCAAATGCCGGTTTACCGAATGCTTTTGGCGGCTATGATGAAACCGCTGCGCAAATGGCTGAAGTGCTTGCCGAATATGCAAACAGCGGCTGGCTGAACATCCTTGGCGGTTGCTGCGGCACCACACCGGACCATATAAGGGCAATGGCAGAAATTGTTAAGGATATGGAGCCGAGGCAGATACAGGAGCAGAAACCTTATTTGCGTTTGAGCGGGCTGGAGCCTTTGGTGGTTCGTGAAGATACCAATTTTGTGAATGTTGGCGAGCGGACAAACGTAACCGGTTCCAGGAAATTCGCGCGGTTAATTATTAATGAGCAATACGAAGAGGCGCTTTCTGTAGCACGCGACCAGGTGGAAGGTGGCGCACAAATACTTGATATAAATATGGATGAAGGTATGCTTGACAGTGAGCTTGTTATGCAGAAATTCATCAACTTACTGGCTGCCGAGCCCGATATTGCCAAACTGCCGATAATGGTGGATTCCAGCAAATGGAGCGTAATTGAAGAAGGTTTGAAATGCCTGCAAGGCAAGAGTGTTGTAAACTCCATTTCATTAAAAGAAGGCGAAGAGGCGTTCAGGGAAATGGCGCGAAAAGTATTGCAATATGGCGCTGCAGTAATTGTAATGGCTTTCGATGAAAATGGCCAGGCCGATAATTACGAACGCAGGATCCAGATCTGTGAACGCGCATATAAGATCCTTACTGAAGAAGTAGGTTTTCCGCCGCAGGATATCATTTTCGACCCGAATATTTTAACGGTTGCCACCGGAATTGAGGAGCACAATAATTACGCGGTTGATTATATAAAAGCCACCCGTTGGATCAAGGAAAATCTGCCCCTGGCGAAAGTGAGCGGTGGCGTTTCCAATGTTTCGTTCTCTTTCCGCGGTAATGATGTTGTGCGTGAAGCCATACATTCTGCATTTTTATATCACGCTATAAAAGCGGGTATGGATATGGGAATTGTTAATGCCGGGCAGCTGGAGGTGTACGAGGAAATCCCGAAGGAACTACTTGAACTCGTGGAAGATGTTTTGCTGAACCGAAGGCCTGATGCTACGGAACGTTTGGTGGATTACAGCGAAACCATCAAGCAAAAAGGCAAAGCAGAAGTGAAGGTTGACGAGTGGCGGAATGCGCCGGTTGAGGAGCGGCTGAAACATGCTTTGGTGAAGGGAATTGTAGATTTTATTGATGAAGATACTGAGGAAGCGCGCAAAAAATACCCGCGCCCGCTGGAAGTAATTGAAGGTCCGTTAATGGCCGGCATGAACGTTGTTGGCGATCTTTTTGGTGCGGGAAAAATGTTCCTTCCGCAGGTGGTGAAAAGTGCGCGTGTAATGAAAAAAGCCGTTGCGTATCTGTTCCCGTTCATTGAAGCTGAGAAGGAGAAAAATCAAAGTAAAGATCCTGCAGGAAAAGTGCTTTTGGCAACTGTAAAAGGCGATGTACATGATATCGGTAAAAATATTGTTGGCGTTGTATTGGGCTGTAACTCTTTTGAAGTGATTGATTTAGGCGTAATGGTTCCGGCAGATAAAATTTTGCAGGCTGCCATTGACCATAAAGTAAATGTGATTGGATTAAGCGGATTGATCACACCATCTCTGGATGAAATGGTGCATGTGGCAAGAGAAATGCAGCGCCGGGGTTTCACAATTCCTTTATTGATCGGTGGCGCAACGACTTCCAAAACACATACAGCCGTAAAAATTGCGCCGCATTATTCGCAGCCAACGGTTCATGTGCTGGATGCTTCGCGTTCTGTGCCGGTTGTGCAGAGTTTAATTAGCAATAGAGATGCTTTTGCGGCGGAAGTGGCTGCAGAATATGTTCGCGTGCGTGAAGACCATGCAAAACGCCGTGAAACAAAAGAGCTGCTGAGCCTGGAAGATGCGCGCGCAAATAAATATGATATCACGCAAAGTTCCTATATAAGCCCTCGCCCGAAAATGCTTGGGGTTCAGGTTTTTGAAGATTTTCCACTTGAAGAAATTCGTGATTATATAGACTGGACGCCGTTTTTCCAGAGCTGGGAATTGCGCGGCCGTTATCCTGCTATTTTTAATGATGAAATGGTAGGTGCGGAAGCTAAAAAATTGTTTGACGATGCGCAGGTTTTACTGGACAGGATCGTGAACGAAAAGCTGCTGAAAGCGCAGGCGGTGATCGGGCTGTTTCCTGCCAATTCTGTTGATGGTGATTCTGTTGAAATTTATACGGATGATGCACGTTGCGAGGTGCTGACCACTTTCCACATGCTGCGCCAGCAAAGCGCTAAGGCTAAAGGAGTTCCAAACCTGAGTTTAGCAGATTTTTTGCAACCTAAAAGCAGCCATATTGCCGATTATATGGGTTGTTTCGCGGTAACGGCAGGTATTGGAATTGAAAAAATTGTTGAAGAATTCCACGCGCAGCACGATGATTATTCTGCTATCATTGTGAAGGCTTTAGCAGACCGATTAGCGGAAGGTTTAGCTGAGTTAATGCATGCCAAAGTACGCCGTGAATACTGGGGTTACGCAACCGATGAAAACCTGGATAATGAAGCTTTGATCCGTGAAAAATACCAGGGAATTCGTCCCGCGCCGGGTTATCCTGCCTGCCCTGAACATACCGAAAAACGCACGCTTTTCAACCTGCTGAACGTGGAAGAAAGCACCGGCATTTATCTTACAGATAATTATGCCATGTATCCTGCAGCGGCGGTTAGTGGATTTTATTTCGCGCACCCAGACAGCAAATACTTCCCCATAGGTAAAATTGAAAAAGACCAGGTGGAAGATTACGCCAAACGCAAAGGCATGAGCATGGAAGAAGCCGAGAAATGGTTAGCGCCGAATTTAGCGTATGATGTGGTTTATGTGTAAAGGATTTTTGGAGGAAAGTATATATGGAAAACCAGATTCAAAAAATACTTTTGTTGTGTGTGCTGATTATTTTATCAGCATCTTGTGCAAACCGAAAATTTATTAGAGAGTCAATAGCAAATGATTATTCTGTTTATTCATATTTTAAACACGATAGTTCGGAAATACAAAAAATGATAGGATTTAACTATGAAAGAAGAGGCGCACATACATTTACTTTTATAAATACTTCCAGTTTACAAATTTATTGTACAATCTCATTTTCAGATAAGGATACAATTTTACACTCTGATTTTAAATCCTATATGATTGATCAAGATAAGGATTCATTTCTCTTATCAGAGATATATAAATCCGAAAACTCAATTGCGAGAAAATATTCCATGATTTTTGAAGATATACATTGGTATTATTCTAATCATAAATGTGTAAATGAATTTACTGATGGAGTTCTTTTGGATATAGCTGATATAGAAATAAATATTTCAGGATTGCATTACAATTTTAAGGGAAAAAGCACTGAGAACTTTTGCAAAAAAGATTTTTGGATAGACGATTTTTGGTACTACAGAATCTCTGATAAATGGAATAAAGCGGAAAGAAAATACTTTATTAAATCTGCTAAGCGGAAATTTAAAGTAAAATAAAAATTAACTTTCGCTGGCGCGGACATCCGTCCGTGCCCACGCTGCTGGCGCCAATCTGAGCATAGCGGAGATTGGTGCATCATTAAACTTCGCACTCTCTGAGTGCATCATTTTTAAAAGTATAAACTTATAGAAAGATTCTTTCACTGGCGCGGACGTCCGTCCGTGCTCAAATTAGCTTCAAACTTCGACAGAAATTTAATAAGACATTGACACGGACGGACGTTCGCGCCAGCGAAAGGTTGGGCTTCAGGGTTTGGTACAGAGTGTACGAAAACTAAATTCTTATTTTCAAGCATTTTCCACCAACCTCATATATGGGCATTACCGATTACTGGCACTTTATTTTTTCAATTTATACGCAAGTTTCATTAATTTCGACAAACTATAATTCTTGAAACCTCGTTAAGTAAATATGAGAAAGAGTAAAACGAAATATCTAACTTATATAGAGGACACACCAAAGCATATTGGTGTACTTTCTAAAATAGTTGGCAAGGCGGGAAAAGTAGCAGTAGCATCTGCTAAAAAATCCCAGCTTTCTGTTACTTATGTTGATGGTAAAAATATTGTGAAAGAAACCGCGAGCGGCAAAAAGACTGTTATTGGCACCGTTGCAGAGCCAAGAAGGAAGGTTAAAAAAGGTGAGCAGCTCCAGTTACATTAAAGGCCGTAGAATGCGTGTTTTCGCAGGCCCAAATGGCTCAGGCAAAAGCGCTATTTTTGATCAGATCAACCTGAAATTTGATGTAGGCTATTATATAAACGCAGATAAAATTGAGAAGGAAATATTTTCAAAAGACATCGCCCTTGAAGATTTTGGCTTGCAAGATATGAATGAAAGCGATTTCAATAAATTTCTTCAAACACACACCTTTATAGCTAAAAGTAAAGCTGAAGGACTTAATTTTAAGATCCAATTAGAAAACAAACATTTAATTGTTTCCGAACTGGTTTAAACATTAATTAGAATTAAAAAAGCGGCGAGAAAATGCCAGTTTC
>DAIUCM010000042.1:22264-26144 GCA_036846145.1 Bacteroidota bacterium | reverse complement strand
TGCAGCGCTCTTGTTGTTTTTATTTGTTTAAACCAGTTCAATTTATTAAATCCAAAGAGATATTATTATCTGCTAAAAAAAAACCAATCTCATCTTCTTTTTTTGCAAAAACAAAGTCGTAATTATGGCTTATTGAGTAATCTTTAATATATTGTTGCAATTGAGTTAAAATCTGCTCGTCGTATTTTTTTATTTCTGTATTGTTTAATTGACTAACACTTTCTTTTATTTCTAAGTACCTCTTTACTTGATTATTATAATTTAAAGTTTTAGCACCATTATAAAGTTTATCGCTCTCAATTTCGTTTTTCATTTTACTTAAACTTACTTTAAAACTATCAAGTAGTTTCTGATGTGACATTTGATTAGATTGTAATTGCCGCTCTAACTCTTTTTTTAATTCAAAACCAGCATAAACTTTTTCTGCATCAAAATATGCTATTTTTTGAGAAGTGATAGTAGTAAAAGAAAAAGCTACTAGCGCAATACAAATACAGCTAATTAAAACGAGGATATATTTTTTCATAAGTTAAATTTTAAATCTCAAGTAATATTTTTCATTTTTGCTATTAGAAGTTTCCAAGATATAGAAACCTTTTTTGAGTTTTGATTGAGATAAATCAATTAAAAATTTATTATCTCCAAATTGCTGTATGATTGACCCATTGTTCAGCTTTTGTTTTTTTAAATCATGTAACTCAACCTGAAATGTTGAGTCGGACATTTCAGAAATAGAGAAATCAAGTACCATCCCTATATCATTATACACCATACATTTAAAATTCCCTGAACCAAATCTTTCATTGAATTGAAATCCTAACTGATTATTAGTTACATTTACAAATGAACCTGAAAGCTCTTGCTGAAGATTTACAAAAGATAATGATTCAGGAATTGGAACATTATCTTTAGGTGTGAAAATCCAGATTTCCGAAGATGCAATAGTTTGATCTTTATTGAAGGCTACCACTTGCCATGCATATGTTTTTCCTGCTATTAATGGAGTTGTTTGTGGCGGAAACGGCAAAACCGTTAAATTATAATTATTAATTTGAATAATTGGTATATTAGCGCTGATAGCAGCATTAGGTGCTTCATCCTTAATAACTTCTACAAGTGTAATTGAATAGCTTAATGCCATCAAATTTTCACTCACAGGGGCGGACCAAACCAAAACAGGCTTAGTAGTCTCTATAAAATCCGCATCTTTAGGGGAGATTAAAAAGATTGAAACAAAAGGTTGCGCGAGGAATACATTACAGTATTTATATTCTTTATCCATAAAAAATTTTCTGCATTCTAAGTCATTGCATTTAATTCTAACACATACATTGTAATAGCCTTTTGGAAGACTTTTGTATAATTTTTCAAATTTGACTAGTTCCTGGTTATGTATAACTGATTTGCTGTTATCGATACTCTGGAAATTATACTGATTTATTCCTGGTCTGAGTACAAGAGGCTTAGAGTAGATATTTGCTATTATCTCACCTCTGTCAGTAGAAATTACCGCCTCCATTTCTATCGTTACAGGTTGTGCTATCTGGCTTACAACTGCTAGATTTAACACATCGGCTGTTGTATACGATGCCCCAAAACTTGGGAGCTGAGTTACCTGAATTTGAGCATTAGCTGATACTAAAAAATGTAAAAATATAATGGCTAAACCAACAATCTTAGAAAACATTTTACTCATAATTTAAATATTATAATACATTGTTTATAATTAAATATTCATACTTATTTTACTTAAGGATATACCGAAAGATTATCTTACCATAAGCAATGTTTTTCTTATCATTCCCCCATAAATTATTAATTCTACCTGCACCCTGTTCAACTTCTAATATATAATCATGTGATGAGATGTATTGTACTTTTAGATGTAAAGAAGATTGAAAAGAAGACTGGGTATAGCGATAATAAGAAAATTCTGAAGAGGCATTTATTTTTTTACCTAACATTTTACCTAAGACAATTGAAATACCTGCATTACTTGCAGAGTCAATTTGCGGAGTTGTATTTGAGCTACTGATACTAAAATTTAAAAAGGATTTATTTTTTAATGTGATATTGGAGTTAAATATTACGGTTTTATAATCTATCTTACTCCGTACATCTATTAAGTTGCCTTGAATTATATTGCCGTCAATGTAATTGAATAAAAAATGACTGGAAAATGACTTGAACTGCTTGTTATATACCAGACCTACATTCATTACTGAAGTATATGAGAAAATATTAATTAATGGATCTGGATGGTTATTGCCTTGTTGGTAAGGTTGGTAATTAATAAAAATATTTGGCATGTTTGTTATCATCGTTTGAGCACTAACTCCAACTCCTTCCAGCTTAGTAGTAAATGGCTTAATATTAGCTAAGTTATCTTCAATCTTTTTTGCATTTATGCCAATTAAAATCTGTTTTTTAAATATTCTCTTAGATAAATCAATTTCAATTTCCTTAATATCATTTAATAGGAATGGTGCACCTGAAAAATAATAAGCAGGATTTACTATCCGATACCTTCCAATTACACGTGTTAAATCATTTAACGAATAAATTAATCTGGACTCTAAGGCTGTAGAAAACAGCGTTGGAAAATCAGAAGTGCTTATTCCTTTATCAAAGGCAGTTATCCCAGGATGATTCGAAAAGGATTTAGCAATGTCAGTCTCAAAATGAATTTTGTTTAAAAGCTTTTGTTTAATTCCAAAGGAATAAACCTGATTATTCAATATGAAATTATCAGGAGCACTTCTGAAGTCTTTTACCATACCTGTTCCTGATGCAATTATATAATATGAATTGTTTCCAGAATTATAAGATATTTTTGTTCCGTATAACGGTACTTCAAATTTCCTACCCTTAATATCATCCTGATAGTTATAAAGAGCAATTGACATTGATTTGCCAATTATTAGCTCAACGCCAATTTTTTTACGACGATAACTTATATGCCCCCCTCGAAGTATAATACCATTTAGAGTAAAATGGCTTAACAAAGGAGATATTTGGCCGATATCAAAATTTTGAATGTTACTTAAAATCTTTAGCCAAGGATATTGATGAACATAATTATTAAAAACCTGATCAGGTTTTACAGATTCTTTGGGATTTGTTATTTCTAACTTATTATTATACTTTTTTTCAGATGTAAGAATAACTTGATTTAATGAGTCATACAGAATTTTTAGAGAGTCTCTTACAGAAGACATCTTAGCAATCTGCGACTTTATTTCTTCAAAATGATTTTTTTCGCGATATAATGAATCAAGTTTCTCTCTTTTTGTCGAATCGATATTGAATTTTTTGCACCATTCAACTGAGTCTTTGAATTTAATATAGTCATCTAATTTAATATCAATTTTGCTTTCTGAAGTGGTAATCCCTTCTTTAATATTGTTATTATATTGACTTAAATTTTGTATTTTGTTCTGAACAGCTTGATCCTGCTTTTCAATACTTAAATAATTGTTTTTTGTTTTTGTGAAATCTGAGAATGTACTTGTTAGTTTTTTATTCTTATTTATAATAGAGTCTCGATAACCACTCATTATATCTTCTCGGAAACGTTTGTTGTCATAACTAACTCTAAAGTAGCTGCCTCTATATAAGAGTCTATCTTCAGTAGTTAAATACGCAGTTATAACCATTGGCAAACCAAACGTATATATTGAAGCATTCATCTTTGTTCTCACATAGCTAGTAGGACCGAATTGCCAGGGGTCCTGATAATTTGAGACTTTTCCTTCTATACTTACTTCACCTTTGGGATGCAAATTAATCCCCGCAATGTTTAATCTAGATGAAACAAATGGCGGCTTAGACTTAATTGAATCTCCAGCAATTCCTTGATTAAAATTCATAAGTATTAGTA
>DAIUCM010000042.1:0-22254 GCA_036846145.1 Bacteroidota bacterium | reverse complement strand
ATTATTATAAAATTTATTTTATAATTAATAATTAAGAAAAGCTGAAGAAGTAATTTATATAACGCACCCAAGAAATACATTTTAATATTCAACCTCTTGCCATACAACAATACTCTCAGCTTGCGATCTATATTCAATTAGTATATTATTGTATAACTCAGGGTCTTGCTCAATATTAACTATATCGATATGCTTCGAGGCACGAAACTGATCTATAGTCTGTTGATTATAAGTTGTACAGCATACAATCGTTTTAAGATATAGAAGAATAGATAGTGTAGCAGTCATAACTTTTTTTATCAAAATTAGACCAGCTGTTTAACTAAAACACGAACACTTATTTGCTATTAGTAACGAAGTAAAATAGACAATAAAGCAAAATAATAATATTATATTTGAATGTAATACACAGAGAAACCTTTATGGATAATATTCAAGAATTAGTAAGAATAGTAACGACCCACAAGCAAAAACAAATTGAGACATTCGATTTAGGTCTTGAAAAGCTAAAATCGAGCAAGTATTATAAATTTTATAAATTCCTAATTGATCATCCGGGCGCTACTGATGCCGACTGTGCTGCTGAACTTTGTAAATGTGGACCAGGTGATAAAAAGTATTTAATGGTAAAATCGAGACTTCTAAGAAAGCTAATTAATACAGTATACTTTTTTGATATCGAAAAGAAGGATTTTAGTGCCTATGCAAAAGCTGACTTCCTTTGTAATAAAATACTTTCCTTATCGAGCATACTAGTAAATTTAGGCGCAAGAAAAACTTTAATGCAACAAGTTACAAAAGGCTTCAATACAGCTATAAAATTTCAAATGAATAGGTATGCTGCTGAATTTACTCGAATTTTGATCTTAATGCATTCAGAAAGGGGAAATACTAAGGAAATACTTCAGTATATGGAATTGAATAAAAAATTCAGAAGCTATCACTCTGCTGAAAATGAATTACTAAATTTTACTTCATATATAATTTCTCATTTCACCGCATCAAATACTCAGAAACCTTATTTAGGTAATGAGATTAAGGATTTCATTGCTTATCATGAAAATACAAAGCCTATTGGAATAGAAGAATGCTTCATGTATTCCGTACAGAAATATAAGTTCATGTTATTGTATTATCAAGTAATGAAGGATTACAGCGCATGTATAGATTATTGTGATAAGATCGAAACTTTAATTCGAAATTCACCATCGTATTTCTATAATCCAAAAAATTTAGCTGACACTTATATGATAAAGCTAAACGCTTGTATGCAGCTGAATGAGTTTCACATAGGATTGGAAACTGCAGAGAAATATTCAAAAATTGTTGATAAAAAAAAGGTAGGATGGCTTAAGTTAAGCGAATACTATTTTATCTTCTTATTAAAAGTACAAAAATATGAGGAAGCCTACTATTTATTAAATGAAGTAATTTCTAATCCTAACTTTAACAGCAGACCGGAGAATATCAAAGAAAAATGGCATATCTTCAATTATCATCTGAAATATATTTCAATTGCGGGCTTAGGCGAGCAGTTTAATTTTAAAGTAAATTTAGATAAAATTCGTCCAAATAAATTACTTAATGATCTAGAAATTTTTCAAAAAGATAAAAATGGGTTATATTTTAGTATAGTTATTATATACTTCTTATTATTGATTCATTATGAAATGTTTAACCAGTATTCAGACAAAGTTGACTCTTTGAGAGTATTTACATCTCGAAGACATAAAAAAGGTTTAGATAATACTACCGTTTTATTTGTAAAAATTTTACTTGCAATAGAAAAAGCTGAATTTAAGAAAACTCGAGCTGAGAAATTAGGTAAAAATTTATTTGAGAAATTATTAGCCTCAAGAAATACTCCTGAAGAAAATGCTTTGGGAATAGAGTTAATTCCTTATGAAATATTGTGGGAAAATATTTTAAAAAAATTAAAATGACACATTTACATTCTAATATTTTTTAATTTATTCCAAGAAATGATAAGACGTGTGATATGTGCGTAAAGATCGCGTAAAGAATTAATTAACCGAAACAATTTGAAATTTATAAAAATAGACTTACTCAAAAAGTATTTGCCAGGAGAAACCAACTCATTTTGTTAAATTTTAATAATTTTAGTATTTTTTATTACAATTAATTTATGCCCAGCCCCCGCTACTCAGTTAAAGGCTTTCTGTATTTAGCAGGGAGCCTTTTTTTATTTCTCAAAGATATCAAGCAAATATTATTTCCATTTTTCTGCATCCATTAATCTTAAGAAAAAAACAGCACATTCATTTTGCGGTAGCTTTATTAAAGCATTTTTTGCCCTTAGCATATATAGAAATTCTGAATCAGTATAAGGATAATTTAAGGATGTTCGCATTTCTGTTGGACTTTTAGGCCATGGAAAGTTGCTGTAAACAATGAATTTAAAAATCTTGGCGAACAGGTGAATTAGTTTAGTATAAAGCATTTTTCAGCAGATACATATATGGCTTTTACAACTTCTCAAGTAATTGCTTCAGCGCACTTAAGCCGTAATTTTTAAATTCCAGTTCCAGTTCAGTTGTATTGCCATTTAATGTAATTTCCTTTAAAGCCATTGCCGGCTGGCCATTCACAAATCTTAAACCAAGTAAAGTTGCTTTTTCTCCCTTTGGCACGTTGGGGAAACCAATTTTTCCATCAACATCATAAGATGGCATTACAGCTTTGTTTTTCCTGAATATTAACTTTACATCTGTGGTAGAAGCGGCGGTAAGATCAAGGGAAACGTTAGTAAGTTTGGCAGGAGGAAGATTCAGGTATTTATCAATATTCGTCCAGTTGAGTTGTGTTATATGATAAATATAATAATTCATTTCTGCTTCTGTCAGGTCCTTCATCCAGTTGGTATTTAGCCCATTATACCGTGCTTCTATATCTGCGAGTTTCTGCTTCCGGTCTTCGCAAAGGTCTTCTAATGCCATAGCGGTTTGGCGCTGCTGGTAGCTTTTGTAGATTCGGGCAGGTTTTGTTTTTGGTGCTTTGTAGCTTGTGTATGATGAAGTTTTTTTACTGAATTTACGCCTGCAATAATTTATTATGCCGTACCTAATTTTGCAGAAAAACAAGTGGCATTTTGCACTGCCGCCCTTGCCTGTATCTTTATTCCTGTATACTTGCTTATTATTACTATTTACTTCAGGATAAAAACAATCCTTGAAAACACTGCCATTGATTATTTCCAGTTTTTCTTCCGGATTCTGCAATTCCCAGTCCAGGCCATAATTTTCATCGCGAGAGGCATAAAAAAGCTGCATATCATTATCCGGCTCAATAGTCGGCACCAAAGCAGTTATGCTTTTATCATTACAGATATTCAGCGGATTGCTACGCAGATCGAAAGCTGTAAGCTGTAACATTCCACCTGAAATCAGCAAATTTCTTCCCGATCCGGTTGATGCATTTTGGGTTACCATTTCCGGTATGTCGAGCACTTCCTTAATGGCGATTTTTATACGCTCGTTTTTTATTAAATCTAATACAGATTGAATTAGCAGGTATCGCTACAATTATTCCTTTTCGGGCCTTTAAAACAGTATCGAAATTATTATCTATAAAAAATGTATCAGCAGCTTCCTCCAGCAGTTTATAAAGATCCAAAATAGTAGTTTTTGCAGCTTTCAGGGCAGAAACATCCTGCAAAAAATTATACTGAACTTCAACATCAACGCGCCTGTTCTTCGCCATCGAACCGGGTTTTTCATAACTGTAGCGCGGTTTGCTTTCTCCATAATTGTTAACTTCCAGCTTTACTGCAGAAACACCTTTCCTGCTGATGAACTTCTTAACTTCCCCACTCCTTCTTTGCGATAATTGTATGTTATATGTATTGCTGGCAGCACTATCTGTATGCGCATGAATTTTTAAAGTTACTCCAGTATTTTCTTTAGTAAATACCGAATCTATAAATGTATTCAACTCACTTTTTTGCTTTCGCGAAAGTTTGTAACCATCGGTCGTATAATAGATGCTTTTTTTAGCCGTTTCCTGCGCATTTACGCTTAAAAACTCAAATGTTAGCAGCAGGCTTATCAAAATATATTTCATATTATTGTTAATTAATAAAACAGTTAAATAATTATTTTATTGATATTCAGTTAATTATATTAAATTTTGAGATTAAATCCGGGCAATATTTCTCCAGCTGCTGGTTTTGCAGCAGTTTAAAATATGTGTGTTAAAGTATTTTGTGGTTACCTGTTATATGGAAATTTTCTATTCCTCGAAGCCAAGGTTAACAGGTGATTTTAAACCTGGCTTATTCCTGGTTCTGCTATCAGCGGCAACTTCTTCAATGGTTATGTCATCCATCCAAACTTTGCCTTTACCGGTCAGTAAAAGCCCATACGAAATATGGGTTGCTTCTTCCGGAATATCAAGTATAAGCTCCACCTTGCGCCAATTATTATTCCCGGTGAATGTAAATTCCTTTATTTTATCAGCTGGTCTGATTGCTTTTATTCCATCTACCCTGAAAATAAACTGCGCGTATTCTTTCAGGTCTTCAGTTCGCACCCAGGCAGTAAGTTTTAGCCGCTTTCCCTGGTAATCTCCTGCCCTGCAATACTGCATTAAAGTGTTCCAGTCTTTTTCAATATATCCGCTCGACTGCAGGAAAACCGAAGCTTTACCACTGTGAAAAATATTATTATCTGCCATGGCACGGAAGTGCTGTTTCTCTTCACCAATGTGCCAGCCATCAGGCAAATATTGGGTTACTTGTTTCTCAAAATCTAGGTTCGAAGGCTTGCTCACAATAATACTGGTAAGCGTGCTGCTGATATCGGGCTGTACAAGGCTCGTATCCTGCGCTTCCGTTTGCGATTTATAGTGGATCGGCACATCAGCATTTACAATGTCCAATTGTATGTCATCTATCCATGCATCGCCGCCATATACTTTATACAATCCAAAATTTATGGTTTTACTTTCCGCAGGAATATCCATTACAATTTTACAACGCACCCAGTCGGTTTGCCCGCCAATATTTTTATCGTATAAATTATCGAAGCCTGCTTTTTTAAAATCGTTTCCTTTGATATTGAGGAAAATACCCGCCCATGCTTTTTTGCCCACATTGCTGCTTTTAACCATGGCGCTCATTTTCAAACGTTTGCCCGCGTAAGGTGCAGCGCTTATTTCCTGAGTTAGCCAGGCGCTGTTGTAATTAGATTTTTTTGAGCTTATATAAGCAGAAGCATCGCCGTTATAAACCACTTCATCATCCAAACCATACTTAAACTGTGACGGGACCTTACTGCCTAATTCCCAGCCTTTAAAGGTTAACCTGGAGCCTGATTCTTTTGCAGGCGCCGGCGTTGAATTTGGCATTGCCTGGCGGGAATCAGAAGTTACGGATTTTGAACCTTCCGCAGTATTATTTTCTATCTTTAAACCGTTATTTTGCAGGTGGCGATCTTTAAAATTCCGGTTGATATTATGCTGCTCGTATATGGTTTGATTTTCCGCCACATTTAACTCATTATTATTTTCTTTAAATTCTGAATTACTATTTCTTTCATCGGCCGGTGCAGCAAAATCGTTTTCGGATTTATTAATTTGAGAAGCTGATCTCTCAGCAGTAATTACAGGTTTATCGCTTATAAAATACCAGGAAATACCCGCACCAATAAATAATGTTAAAACCAGGAGAAAAATATTTTGCCATTTAACCGCGGCTTTTTTAACATTATCTTTATTCTGAAGCAGCGTTTCAATTTCTTCAAGCTCCATAACCGGCTTCCTTTTCCTGGCCTGTTCCAGCAGCTTCTCTATATTTGCGGTATTTGTATTATTTTCGTGTAACATAATTTTTTCAGTTTAAAAGAAGAAAATAAAGTTTGTTAAAGCCAGTTTTGCATTATTGGCGAATGATGAAACGGTTCTTTTTTCCGACATCATTTCTGTAAGTTTTTGCCTTGCGCGGCTGATGCGTGATTTTACCGCACTTTCTGTGGCGGACTGTACTTCACAAATTTCCTTAATGCTTAAGCCGGAAATTTCGAATAAGGCAAGCGCTTCTTTCTGCTCAGCCGGCAGTTTTTCCATTTTCTGGTAAAGCATACTCAGCTCGGTGCTCATTTCACTGTCGCTGCTGCTCCTCACCTGCTCGGCTTTGCTTTGCTCAAAAACGCCCCAGAATTTTTTACGCCGGTTTTTCGATTTAAATATCCTGCTGGCTGTACCAAAAAGAAATGAAAGAAAAGCTTCTTTGCTTCTTATCTTTTCAAAATTTTCAAAAGCAACCAAAACGGTGTCGCTCATCAGGTCGCGGGCATCATGATTGTTTCGGGTTAGCGCTTCGCAAAACCTGCTTAACGATGCATGCAATGGCCGGTAAAGCGCCATAAACTCCTGCTGCCTGCCGGCATCGGTTTCATTATCTGTTTGCTGAACCTGCATATTAGGTTTTTATTGATTGAATTAACGGTAAGTAGCATGAAGGTACATAAAAGTTGCAGCGCATCGAAAAATATTTTTTCAGGAAATATAGATAGATGAATTTAGTACTAAGTATTTGGTATGAGTACTAAGTACTAAGTACAAATGATCGCATCATTATATTTATGTATTTCCAATTGAAATTTGAAGCGTTGCCCTAATTTATCATATTTCGCCTCTTCAGGGCTGGGTGATGAGTTTGCATGTTCCGATGCACCATGCAGTTAAAAATTCGCATCTCAAGTTGTTGCCGCAAAGCATTTTTTGCCACAATGATATATGGAATCAAACAGAATTTTTAACCAAACATAATAAATTCATAATTCTATATCAATACCGTTTAGTGTACTTGGGGCGTTGCCCCAAGCTGTTAAAATCTCAGCCTTTCAGGCTGTTGGTGTAAAGCTTTTATTGCAGAACTAATATATGAAATAAATTCACTTAACTAAACGATATTTAATTCTATATCTATAATCCGTAATCAATGACGTTTAGTTAAGGATGGAATAAATTCCATCCCTACAATATTTGATCGTCCATACTGGACTTGATTAACGCTCCGAACCAAGTTCCATAGGAACAATAAAATATTGTAGCAACGGATTTCAATCCGTTGATAGCAAGAATTTTCTTAACTAAACGACATTGAATCCATAATCCAAAACTTCTTTTCATAACTTAATACAAAACCATTTTCCAAAGTAATGATATATGGAATTGTGGAAAAGCGATAGAGAAATATTCAATATTTACATAAACTGATGAATCTGATAAGAATCAGTCATCAAAATGATTATCCTCAGCCTGCGGCAGCCTGGCAGGTACGAACTTTGTATAAAGCTTAGAACTATGAAAACGATACTTGTACCAACCGATTTTTCTACAACTTCCGAAAACGCAGCCCGCTATGCTGTGCGGTTCGCCGGGCAAATGCGTGCCCAGGTAATATTGCTTCATGTGTATTCAGTACCAACATCGGCTTTTCATGTTCCTATGGAGCTTGTACCTGAAAGTGAAATAAAAAGCGAATGTATAACGCAGCTGGAAAAGCTGGCTGCAATATTAAAAAAAGAAGATACGGCAGGTGTACCTATTACAACAGCAAGTATAAAAGGTTTTGGCAGCGACCCGATAATAAACTTCGCAAAACGCGCTAAGGCCGGGTTTATTATTATGGGCACACATGGCGCAAATGCCGCCTTTATGCGATTATTCGGCAATACAACAACCGGTGTTTTAAGAGATAGTACTGTACCGGTAATGGCTATTCCAGCAAAAGCTGCTTACAACCAGGTTCAGAACGTACTTGTTACCTGCGAGCAGGCTGCAAGTTTTACCGACCCGGTTTTAGATACATTGCACAGCCTTTCAAAAGATCTTAACGCAAAGCTGAATATAGTAAAAATTTTCAGCTTGAGCCAGGCCATGCTCTATGGTACCGATTTACCGGGCATTGACATTGTAGAACAAAAGCTTGCAGATGTACCGCACGTGTACAGCTCTGAAATTATGACCGAAGCAGTTGACGGGATAAATAAAGCTGCGGAAAAATTCCAGGCCGATATAATTGTAGTGATGCCGCTAAAAAAAGATTTTTTCACCAAGTTATTTAAAGGAAGTACTACGCGTGAAATTATGAGCTCTGCACAAAAGCCAATATTAATTTTGCCGGGAAAACAACAGCCATAATCCAGCAGCTTAAAAATTACATCTTATATTTGCTTCATAGATCAAAAAAATTATGCAGATAAAAGCAGCTTCGGTAACAGATTATATTGAACAGATTCCGGAAGAAAGAAAAGAAGCTTTTTACAGGTTACGGAAATCAATAGCCGATAATTTACCGGAAGGTTTTGAGGAATCTGCCATTTATGGAATGATCACCTATGATGTTCCGCATAGCCTTTACCCGGCTGGCTACCATTGCACGCCAAACCTGCCGCTGCCGTTTATGGCTATAGCTTCGCAGAAAAATTTCATCGCCCTTTACCATATGGGTTTGTATGCCAATGAAAATTTGCTGGAATGGTTTGTTAATGAATATCCGAAGCATGTAAAAACCAGGTTGGATATGGGTAAAAGCTGCATCCGATTTAAAAAACCTGCTGCCATACCTTTTGATTTAATTGCTGAGCTCACCCAAAAAATGAGCGCCGCTGAATGGATTGACATCTACGAGCGGCAAATTAAAAAATAATTATTGGTAGAAATTTTTTTACCTGGAATGATGCCCAAAGCTGTGAAAATCTCCCAAACGCTTGCGCTGATTTGAACGCAGTGGAAATTAGCGCATTATTATACTTACACGCTCTATTTGGACAACTTTAATAAATTATCGCTGTAAGGCTTATAGATAGAGATTCGGTTATGTTTATTTTGAGAAATACAATAATGTGCACGCACAGTGTGCAATATATGCTTACGCGCTAATTTCCGTTATGGCTGAGATTAACGCCAGCGCCAGTTGTTGTTCACATCTTATTCTCCATGTTCACTTTATAAATAGAAATAAAGCCGTAGCTGGCGCGCATATTTACGCGTGCCCCAATTTTTTTAGTAAATAATTTCATTTGGCATGCTTTTAAAACTATGAAATACACAAGATTAATTTTCGAGTACACGTAAATATAATCAAAAAAGGCCGCAAAATAAACATCCTGCAGCCTTTTGTATATCATTGAATGTTTTTATTAGTTTGGCGCTAAAAAATATAGCATTACTTTATACTGCCCGTTATCCTGCTTGCTCCAGTAAACATATACATAATCATGTAATGAATTCTGGTCGCCGTTTGTAAATACCTGGAAAGATTTTACAAGGATTGTATTTGTAGAGCTTGGTAATGATTCGGTTACAGGCCAGTTGAGTGTATTGCAGGCTTTAAGCTTTTTCACAAGCGAATTATACGTATTTTCTGCAACAGCGTAAGTAGCGTTGCTGGCAAATGTAAAATGGCAGCTCATTCCCAGCCCGGCCGGGTTAGATATTTCCGCGTAAGAAGCATCGGCAAAAGTTACGGTAGAGGGCCAGTAAACACCGTATGAATCTTCTTTTCTTGCGCCTTTCAATTTACTGAAATTGGTTCCCATTTCAGCTTTTACTTTATTAAAAGTATTGCAAAATGCATCATCTTTATTACCTGCCGGCCCAACATTAGTGCTGGAATTTGTTGTTGAAGCACTGGCAAACTTATCGTCGTTCCAGGTGCCGTAAGAGTAAGTTCCGTTGGCATAATAATACATGCCTTGGCCTTGTTTCTTGCCATTTACAAATTCACCAATATACCTGTCGCCATTGCTGAAGGTATAAGTGCCGTTTCCGCTCATACGGTCGTTATACCAGTTTCCGGAGTACGTATCGCCGAGATCCCAAACATAAACACCGAACCCTTCCTTCAAACTATTACGGAAATTACCCATGTATTTCCCGTTATTGTATTTAGAAACGCCGTAGCCGCTGGTACAATTGCCCGATACGCAGCCATATTGCGCGTTAATTTTGCCTGTCGCCGCATATAATAGCAACAAGGTAATCATGCAAATCTTTTTCATTTATTAAGTTTTATTTGGTGCGGTTCTGTATTTCTGCCTTTAATTGGCTTTATATCAGCCATGCAGATATTTTAATTACAAGATTAAAGAAAAATTAAAATAAATACAACCATGCTTAGATAAATTATAAACTCCTGTAAAAGAACCTGTTTTTAATGCATCTTCGCAATAACATAAAACGGCGATTCCCGGTAAAGCTTGCGTATAACTTTAGCGGGAACCACCGTTTTCACCAAAAAAACTTAACAACTATTTATGATAACTCAGATGCATAGTTACGACGAAAAGGTTGGGTAAAAAATTAAAAAAATAAATATTTATCGGAAAAAACACCCGTTTTGCCAGTGTATACAAATAATGTTTTTATACGAATTTTGTAACAGGCAATTATGTTTTTTTACATATATATACATTGCGAAAAATACCTTTTACATATTTACCTTTATGCCTGCTTATATCTGTAATGCTTTACAGCATGTGCGGTTATTTTGTGGTTTACCAGGGTATGCAGTATGCTGTAAAAAAAGAAGTTAAACGTAAAATAAAGAACAGCGTGCCGGTAAACGAGCTTCATCTGCTTAAGATTTCGAAACAAACAGAAGCTGAGGCAAACCCTGAAATTTTCCAGCGAATACATGAAGGCGAATTTCGTTATTATGGCCAGATGTATGATATTGTTTATAAAATGGTTAGTGTCGATACAACGTACTATCATTGCATACACGATAAAGAGGAACAGAAGCTTTTTGCTGAATTGGACAAAGCTATAAATATGTATATAGCTCAAAACCCGGAGCAGCAGCAAAAACAAAAAAATTTCCTGCAGAAGCTTGTAAAAGAATATATTATAGCAAATAGGCCGAATTTTAATTCCCCATTTATTGAAGGCTTTACCTTTAATGTGGACCAATCAGGAATTTTACCAAAAAATTATTTTTACAAGATTCCCTCTCCTCCGCCCGATTTACTTCGATCATAATACGCTGGATATTCTCCTTAGGTGATTTAGATCGTTTTTGATTGTTATATTGCTGTATATCAGCATAATAATTTACCATCTTTTGAACTTTAGTAATTAGGCGTGCGTAATTTCTTTCGCAGATTTTACTCAAATCCAAAATACAGGATAACGGGTATTTTTCTGCCCTTTTCTGAGCAATTCAGATTCAGAACAATTTTCACAATTTATCGGAAAAATTATGAAGAAATCCCTTCTATTAATACATATATTACTATTCACAAAAATACTTCAGGCGCAGCAGCTTACTGTTACAGATAAATCTGACTTGCAGCCAATAGAGAATGCAAGTATCTACTTAAATAAAAAATTTGTTGGCTTTACAGATTTAAAAGGCCATTTTGTACTTAACAATGCGCAACAGGCCGATTCGGTACACATTAGTAAACTTGGTTATCAGCCAGCAGCATTTACATATACGCAGTTGCAGAAAAATGCTTTAAAAGTCGGGCTTACTGAATCTAATATCTTAATGGATGAGGTTGTACTTTCTGCCAGTAAACGAGCTGAAAATAAAAATGAGCAGCCCAATGAAATTGAGATAATCACACAAAAGCAGATAGCTTTCAGGAACCCGCAAACATCAGCAGATATTTTACAGCAAACCGGGAAAGTTTTCGTGCAGCAAAGCCAGATGGGCGGCGGTAGTCCAGTTTTACGTGGCTTCGAAGCGAATAAAATTTTGCTGGTTGTTGATGGTGTACGTATGAATAATGCTATTTACCGTGGCGGACATTTACAAAACGCAATAACTATAGATCCTAATATCTTAGATCGCGCTGAAGTAGTTTTTGGGCCCGGCTCTGTAATTTATGGCAGTGATGCGCTTGGCGGGGTAGTTCATTATTATACAGCAAGGCCACAGGTAGCTTTTGGTAGCAATAAAACATATTTAAAAACGAATGCTTTTTTGCGTTATGGAAGTGTGAACCAGGAAAAAACGGCGCATCTTAATATAAACATTGGCAAAAGCAGGTTCGCATGGCTGGGTGGTGTTACGGTTAAAGATTTTAATGATCTCCGCTCAGGCAGTGTACGCAACCCTATGTACCCTGAATACGGAAAGCGTAATTTTTATGTAAGCAGGATCAACAAAAAAGATAGTATGGTAAATAATCCGGATCCTAATTTGCAGGTTAGCTCTGCTTATTCACAGACTGATGCAATTTCTAAATTCCTGTTCTTGCCTACTGCCAATTGGTCGGTTTTAGTAAATACACAGTTATCGTTTTCAGGCAATATTCCGCGGTATGATAGGCTATCGGAAATGAGTTCAGGAAAACCGCGTTTCGCTGAGTGGTATTATGGCCCGCAATTACGTACGCTCGCAAGCCTTACGAATACTTTTACCGGTAATTATTTATTGTATGACAGGCTGAATGTAATCGCTTCCTATCAGCATATAGAAGAATCTCGTATTGACCGTAGGTTTAATGCTGCGATGCGGAACAACAGGATAGAAAAAGTTGATATTTATGCGCTTACCGCAGATGCTTCGAAGCTTCTTGGCAAAAAAAATGATCTAACTTATGGCATAGAGGTTAATCAGAATAATGTTGGTTCAACCGCTTTCAGGGAAAATATTAATGAAGGCACAAAACTTCCACTCGATACCAGGTATCCAAACGCAGGAAGTATAATGCAAACAGCTGCGATATATGCAACCCACAACTGGAAAATTTCACCAAAGTTTATTTTTTCACAAGGAATAAGGCAATCTATTATAAACCTTAGTGCCAGCTTTACAGATACTTCCTTCTTTAATTTCCCTTTTAAAAAGGTTTCGCAAAAAAACAGCGCATTAAACGGAAACTTAGGCTTTGTTTGGCTTCCGGATAGTTCATGGAAAATATCGTTAATGGGTTCAACCGGTTTCCGGGCGCCAAATATTGATGATATTGCAAAGGTTTTTGAAACTGTTGCCGGTAATGATACAACTTTGGGAAGACTTGTTTTACCAAATCCAAATGTATCGCCGGAATACACATATAACACCGAAGTAAGTATTGCAAAAACGTTTGGCGGAATATTTTATGTTGATGGCAGTGCGTTTTATACGTGGTACCGTGATGCTTTGGCATTGCGCCCGACAGAACAGATAATGCCTTACCAGGGAAGTTTAAGCCGCGTATATTCCATTACAAATGCCCAGAACGCGGAATTATATGGATTACAAGGCGAAGTTAAAATGCAGCCACATCCTGCCATAATATTTTCCAGCAGCCTAAGTTATATTAAAGGCAAGGTAATAAATGAAAATATACCTTTAGATCATATTCCGCCGGTTTACGGGCAAACAAGCCTCAGGTTGGAAATGACAAAATTCAAAGCTGAAGTTTTCGTTAGATATAATGGCTGGAAAAGGATAGAAGAATTTAGCCCGAGTGGTGAAGATAATCCACAATACGCGCTTGCCCAAGGCTACCCGGCCTGGTACACGCTTAATTTACGAACAGATTATCAATTTTCTAAAAATCTTAAGTTTCAGGCAGGTGTAGAGAATATTCTGGATGTACATTACCGCAACTTCGCATCTGGTATAAGTGCTCCTGGCCGAAATATTTACGCAGCTTTAAGAGCTAACTTTTAAAATATTTAGTTTCTTACTTTGACACCTGTAAGCCTCTATGGTTTACAGGTGTTTTATTTTTACCATATATACTTTTATGAAAAAATGCTTTACTAAATGCTTGAGTTTAAATTTAGAATGAATATCCGAACTCTAACTTAATGAAATACATATAAACCTATTGCAAAAAATGCTTTGCAAGCTGCTCACCCAGCCAGACACCTAACAAACTGGCAACAACATTAATTACAATATTAAATATGGCGTAATTTAATCCTGCTTTGTTATAAAGTGTCAGCGTATCAAAACTAAAAGCAGAGAAAGTGGTGAATCCACCCAGGAAACCGGCAATTAAAAGCGGATGTATTATTTGAGTGTATTGCGCACTTCCAATAAAAGAAAAAGCCAGCAAGCCAATAAAAAACGAACCTGCAATATTAACAAGTGCGGTGCCAACAGGAAACTGGAGCGCAGAAAAGTTTGCGCACAGCATGGTAATCATAAATCGCAGAACGCAGCCTGCGCCACCGCCTAAAAAAACATATAACAGTTTCAAAACAAGCCTTTTGATTTCCGCAAACTTAGTATTTTATCAGTCCAGGCAAATCATTAAAAACAAAGTAATTATCAAAGCATAAAAAATCAATCTTTGATATGTACAAATTTTACTTTTTTACAGATTATATTACAAATGGCAAGAAGGTCATTTTTATAATATTTTTTGAATGCATACAAGTTACTACAGAGGCAACAAGGAGATAAATACCGAAATTTTTGAACGCAGCCTGTGTTAAAAAAGTTACAAAAAAGTTAAAAACCTTACACTTGAGCGTGTAACAAGCATATTGCCAGTACTTAACTTTTTGTTGTTTGTAGTTTTGAATAATATAAATGCAAAGCTATGAAAACGATAAATACAAATTTAAAATATATACTTGTTTTACTTGTTACCCTTGCTTTTGGCGCTGAAGTGAATGCGCAAAGCAACGTTGTGGCAAAAAGATACCGCGTAACAGCTTATAAAAACGGCGATACAAAAATAATAAGCCAATCCAACATTGCAACGGTTGTGCCTGCGCCAACACTTTTTGTACCAAATGCCTTTACACCAAATACCGATGGAATAAATGAAAAATTTGGTGTTGTGGGCCAGGGAATAGGCTATTTCAATATGAAAATATATAACGCCTGGGGCGAAATGGTTTATGAGTGCAACAGTCCGGAAGATGGATGGGACGGAAAATTCAGAGGAGTTGATTCTCCGGTTGGCACTTATATTTATACCATTACCGCAAGAGGCTTAAAGGGCGATCATATTTACCGTAATGGTAATTTTTCGCTTGTGAAATAGAATTAGGGGTAACTCTCTTTCACAATAAGTCACCATTAAAAATTCCATAAAAAAAGTATGAAGGTTAGATTAACACCAAAAAACACGCAGAAAATGTTACTGCGTCAGCGGCTTATTATTGTAACAGCCGTATCATCAATTACAGGTTTGGTAATTGCACTTGTTTTCCTGTTCAATGTGGGTAATGTACGGGGTGTATTCGCAAACACTACAACGTATTACTCACGCGCTACCGGCAACTGGAACAGTGCCAGCACCTGGTCAACAGCATCTATCGGCGGTACAGCCGCATCATCCGTTCCTAAAGATGGCGACATTGTAATTATAAGCGGCCACACAGTAAGTGTAAAAGCCGATGCAGCCGCCAGATCAATCACTATTTTACAGAACAGGAATCAGCCAACCTACCTGCAGGTAAGTGATGGTAAAAAGCTGAATGTTTCAGGTAATGTTGAACTAAAAGGTACGGATCAGTCTCAGGTTATGTATCTGGATATCTGGGGCGAAAAATCATCTGTTTCAATTGGCGGCGACTTACTGGTTAACAGAACCGACGGAAGCAGCAAAGGACTTTTCAGCGTTTCGGTTAAAAATACCAGCGTATTGTCAATAGCAGGTAATTTTACAACAGCAAATGCCCGTGGCGCCGATAATTTCAGCTTTATGATATCTGACTTTGCCAGCGTTAACGTGGGCAAGGATATTGCGATGGAAAACTCCAAAGGCTCGGGAACTACCAGTTTTAATGTTCAGGATAATGCAATTGTAAATGTTGATGGCGATATTAAATTCCTGGCGGAGAAGAGAAACCAGGTATTCCTGTCATTTAAAAACAATGCGCAGCTTATACTTGGCGGCGGTATCCTTAAATCTGATCCATCAAAGGCGTTCGGAAACTTCGAAATGCTTAACCAGTCCCGGTTAACGCTAACCGGTAAAAAATCGCAGCTTATTAACGGCCTGGCAAACAATGGCGATAATTTCGAGATTTCCACACTAATAATAAATTCCGAAGGCGGGAATATCAGCGCAAGCGGCAATGTAAATATTTCCACTTCACTTACACTTACCAAAGGTATTGTACATGTTGATGATAACAGCAGTATTACACTGGGCAGTTCGGCAACAAGCAGCAGCAGTTCAGCAGCATCTTTCATTGATGGTCCGGTAGTAAAGAATGGCAGCACGGCGTTTGTTTTCCCAATTGGCGACAATGGCAAATATGCTCCGCTTAGTATAACTGCGCCAAATTCCACATCATCATTCAAAGCCATATATTACAATAACGGAAATCCCAGGAAAACCTCTAGAATGCAAACACCATTGCAGGTTGTTAGCGCTAATGAATACTGGCAGCTGGAACGCGTGAGCGGTACAGGCAATACACAGGTAAGGCTACACTGGCTCGATGCGCTGTACAGCGGCATAACTACAACATCCGATTTAAGCGTGGCTTATTTTGATGCTTCGGCAAACACATGGAAAGCGGTAGGAAGTACAATAAATTCACTGGCAAACAACCAGGGAACGGTTACATCATCTACAGTTGGCAGTTTTGGTACCTTTACATTCGGCTCATCTGGCGGAAACCCGCTGCCGGTTAGTTTAATTGCCTGGGATGCCAAAGCAAAAACAAATTATGTGCAGCTTAGCTGGGCAACATCATCGGAAACAAATAACGACTTTTTTACCATTGAGCGCAGCGAAGACGGAAAGAACTTCGAAAAAATAACAACAGTTAAAGGCGCAGGCAATGCCACAGAAAAATTAAGGTACGCTTATGAAGATAAAGATCCGTTGCCAGGCATTTCTTACTACAGGCTGAAACAAACCGATTTTAACGGCCAGTATGAGTACTTTGCCATAAAACCGGTAAATATTCCTTGCGCCCAAATTGAAAACTGCGGCCCAAATCCTTTCACAAGCAACATTAATCTTAATTATACCATGCTGAAAGAGGGACCAGTAACCATACAGCTGGTTAATGCTAACGGCGCAGTGGTTTACGAGGAAAAAGCACTTGCCAGCCAGGGTAATAACTCATTCAGCATCAACAACCAGCAGCAGCTGCCCAAAGGCATGTACATTATGCGCATACACGCTGCCGGCCAGCCTGTAAATTATAAGCTCATCAAAAGCTAATATTAGTAATCTATATTTATATTGAAATTGCCCTGCCATATATAACTTTGTTGAAAAATAGCTTCACATGGCTAAAAATTATATTACCAAAGTATTTGTGCTGGAGGATGACGTGTTTTTTGGCAGGGCGCTTCAACATGGTTTAGAGAAAGATAATAATCTTGATGTTACAGTTTTTACAACCGGGGCAGATTTTTTAAGGAGCCTTTCTTTAAATCCGGATATAGTTGTAGCCGATTATAATTTGCCCGATATTTCAGGCATTGAGATACTGAACCGGGTTAAAGATTATAACAAGGAAATAAAACGAATCATCATATCGGGGCAGGAAGATGTAAACGTTGTAGTGCAGGCCTATAAAAGCGGTGCGCAGGATTACATCATAAAAAATGAAACCGCAATTGTTGAACTTAGAAACTCAATTACAAATTTCAGCAGCCAGGTAAACCTGCGTAAAGAGGTAGATGAGCTGAAGAACTTTATAATCGACCGCTCCAAATACCAGCAGATGATAGGCGAAAGCAAGCCCATTTTAAGTGTGTTAAAGCTTTTGCAAAAAATTGAAAAAACCAATATGATGGTGCTTATTACCGGTGAAAGCGGTACCGGTAAGGAAGTTGCGGCAAAGGTTATCCATTTTAATTCCATGCGCAAGCGAGAAGCGTATGTAACGGTAAATATGGCTGCCATACCGCAGGAACTTATTGAAAGTGAGCTTTTCGGGCATGAAAAAGGAGCGTTTACCGGGGCCGATAGTAAACGAATTGGAAAGTTTGAAGAAGCCAACCGTGGCACCATTTTCCTGGATGAAATAGGCGAAATGGACCTGCATTTACAAACAAAGCTTTTGCGAGTATTGCAGGAAAGTACCATAACCCGAGTGGGCAACAACAAAGAAATTAAGCTTGATGTACGCGTACTTGCCGCAACAAATAAAAACCTGGCCGAACTTGTAAAACAAGGCAAATTCAGGGAAGATCTTTTCTACAGGCTTCAGGGTTTCCTTATACATTTACCGCCTTTACGTGAGCGCGATAACGATGTTATCATCTTAGCGAAGCATTTCCTTAAAGATTCATGCGTAAAGTTTGGCGTTGGTAATAAAACATTCAGCCATAGCGCAATTGAAGAAATGCTTAACTACACCTGGCCGGGCAATATACGCGAGCTTAAATCAGTAGTTGAAAGGGCTACCATTATTTCTGAAGACAACGAAATACACAGCGAGGATCTTATTTTCTCTTCGGTAATGTAAATTACATTAATTTATCGGGATGAGAATATTGCGTAATGGGTACAGAAAAATACCGCAGTAAATTACAGTAAATAAAGCTCCTGCAGTAATTGCAGTTTTGTAGTTTGGTTTAAACTGAATTCGTACTCATACTTAACATCAATTAGCCGCCAAAATACCCTGGCGGCTATTTTTTTACATAAGCCTGAAGCATTTTTTCGCCCTACTATATATGCAGAAATTATTTACTGAATGGTAAAAATACTTAGGTTCGCAAAAAGTTACACAACTTGCCTTGCGTTGTAAGGCGGCGGGCAAAATAAGCGCTGGAAAAAAATTAGTATAAAGTTTTTACATGCTTAACGCTTATCACAGGAAAATAGCATAATTTCACCATGTAATTTTACCGTGAATTACAATTGTATAAACATTTGTTAAACAGCACTTGCTGCTTTAGCGGACAGGAATTTATAAAGCAGCACCGTAAATTTGTTTGCACAGAAATAAACCAAAAAATCAAAATCTGGTAATAATAATATATTATTGCGAACTATATTACTATACTTGCATATACTTTAGCCTGTCTTTTAAAAATAAACCCGATGGAACCTAACAAGCTTGATGAAAATCAAAGCACCGGCACAATTACAGATTTACAGTATTTGTACGACCTTGCCGACGGAAGTTTCGATTTTGTAAAAGAAATGATCAATCTTTTTCTGAACAGTGTGCCCCAGTCGGTAACGGAGCTGCAGGCAGCTATTGATGCTGCCGACTGGCATAAGGTAAAAACAATTGCGCACCGTATAAAACCATCATTCGGGTTTATTGGCGCAAAAAATATACAGGAGCAGCTAAGCAATATGGAACGTAATGCCATTGAAGCGCCCGATGTTGTTTTGCAGAAACAACTGCTCGAAAAAATAGCGGCAGGCGCAACCATTTGTGTTAGTGAGCTGCAAACCGTACTTGATAACAACGAATAAAAAATTTAACATAAAAAACTTGCTGTAATATATAATAAAATATATTTTTAGGGCGTCGTACAAAATACGGGTAAATAATTTATATATTAACTGGTAAACTGTTGCATAGAAGCAGATTCTTAACAAAGAAAACATAAGCGAACCATGGAAGATTACAAGTACAATTTTGCATTACTGATTGATGATAATGAAATAGACAATTTTATAAATAAGAAACTGCTGCAAAAAACCCGGTTTTCACAGGAAATAAAAGATGTAACATCTGGCCTCAAGGCATTGGAGTACCTTAAGGAAAACGCTGCAACACCCGACAGGCTGCCTGATATAATTTTCCTGGATATTATGATGCCGGTAATGGATGGCTTCGAGTTTCTGGAGGAATTTGATAAGCTTACGAACGAAGTTAAAAACAAGCCCAGGATAATTATGCTTTCCAGCACCGAAAGCTTTAAAGACCTTAACCGCGCAAACAGCAATAAATATGTGTATAAATTTTTAAACAAGCCTTTAACCGAGCCAGCCCTGGCTGCCATAAGGTAGAAATAACGTATTTTCAGCACATAGCATATATGCAGAATATATACATCTTTATTTTAGATATATAATTAACATTCAATACAATAACTTAACCTAAAGACCGCTAAAGGTAAAAAACGGCACTTATTATAAAAACCTTACAGCTAATAAATTTGTAAGTAAGCCATTTCTTTTATTACTTTGAACCGCAAATAATAATCCACTAAAAGTAAAATGGCGAAAATTAAGAAGCAGGAAGTAGCTAAAGTACAAAGTGTTTTACTTATTGATGAGGACCAGATTGATAATTTCATTAACGAAAGAATGATATTATCTACAAACTTTGCAGAGCAGGTAATTGTAAAAAATTCTGCACAAAAAGCGCTTGAATATCTCACCAATGTTGTTAAGGAAAATGCTGAATTGCCGGGGCTTATTTTCCTGGACCTTAATATGCCTGTAATGGATGGGTTTGCATTTCTGGAATCGCTCGAAAAAAACAACGAATTGCTTGAAAAGCTTTTGCCGCAAACAAAAATTATAGTTTTATCATCAAGCATCAGCCCGGCCGATATTGATCGCGCATCGGCAAACCCTTATGTTTTCAAATACCTTAACAAACCGCTTACCGAAAAATACCTCAACGCAATAAACCTGTAAAAAAAATCGCATATAAAACAAAAATACCCGGCACTTGACCGGGTATTTTTGTTTTATATGCATATATAGCCTGCCTGAAAAATGCTTTCGTCAGGTATATTAATGTACCATTTTACCAAGTAATTCGTCATTCAATTGCAGGAAACCCAGCATACGCTCATGGCCGGTATTTACTTCCTTAAATTCCTGGTATAAAGATGCAAGCCTGGCTCTTTTTTTCTTCGCTTCGCCTGATTTAAAACCGCTTTTGCACATTTTTATAAAAATCTTAATATTCTGGTACTGCTCCTTGTTATCATCTTCCCTTAAATTACGGGAAATACTGTTGATAATCTGCATACAAAGGTCTTCTTCACCCACAATACAATATTGTAATGCCTGGAAAAGCTTTATCTCGGTATCGGTATGCCAGTAAGGCTTAAGGTTTATGTTATTACGCAGCTGGTTCAAATGCCTTGCGGTTTCCTGGTAATTACCATTATAGAATAAAGATATTGCGAGATATTTCTGGAAATATACATACAGGTAAATTTCATCTTTGGCAATATCAATAGTATTTACAAGCTCATCATTCAGCGCATTCAGCAGCTCGTTATCGTTTGTTGAAACTGCCAGGCTTGCCTTTGCCTGCAGGTATTGAATCACATGAAAATTCAGCATACTTTGCATGGATATCTGTACTATGCTGCCTTGCGTTTTCTGGTAATAATGTTTCGCCCTTACGTTATTGCCGGTTTTCTGGTAATAAATAAAGTACAGGAAATCGGTAATAAAACGCATGTTTGTATAAAACGTATCGAGCGGGTATTTCTCAAAAATATTTTTAATTTCCTGCAGCGTATTATCAAGCTCAATTTCTTTGGTTTGCAGCGCTTCGGGCCTTTCGGTTACCATAAATATATAATAAGTGTGTACTATATTATATAATACAAAAAGCCTGTGCGATGTGTACAGCTCGCAAATATTGTTCATCTCGCGCATAATTTCGCGCACCGCTTCCAGGTCCTCTTCCGTACGGTTCAGCTCATACAGGCCTGCTTTTACAATAAACTGGTAGTACAGGTTCTCTGCCTTTGAAAAAGCCAGTGAATAAGCAACATACTTGTTGTAAAGCTTCAGGTAATTGTCATAATCGTTCTGATCGTAAACGTGCAGTTGCGCAAGCGCTTTGTACACCACTATTAGCTCATTGCTGAGGTCGTATTCGAGCAACTGTTTTTCAAGCTCTTTTAAGGCGCGTATAGAAACTTCCTTACTGTTACCGTAAAGGTTAGCAGGCACGCGCGCAACCTCATCCATCAGTACGCTAATAGGGTTTTCTACTTTTTTGGAAAGCAGCGATGCTACTTTTGCGTTAAGCCTCGATTTTAATGTATAATAGGTACTCGGGTTCACCTGCAGTATATCAATCATCTGGCTGTCCGAATAATCTTTTGTACGCGCAGCTTCAAGCACAATATAAGGTTTACTGTGTTTATTTGCAGCTATACTCTCCAGCAGCGCTTTGTATTCATCTTCGCTTAAACGCTTTATAGTTTTAGAAAGAATTTCCATAGTGGGTTTATAAGAAATTTTGTAAGCGGTTTTCTGCAAATGTACAGATATACTTAAAACAGAACCAATAAAAAATTTTTATGCGAAAATAATATAATTTAATCTCATTAGAAAAAATAAGGCCAACAGCAATTATTGAAGTATAAACTACTGTTTTACAACGTTTTATTATTTACACGAATTAACATTCAATTAAATT
>DAIUCM010000041.1:0-26807 GCA_036846145.1 Bacteroidota bacterium | reverse complement strand
ATGTAAAGCTTGTGCTGAGCAACAAGATGTGTACAGACAGTTTCGGGCAATGGATAAAAATATTGAACCTGCGTGAGGATAAAGATACCGCCCGTATTATACTTGTAACTGTAGAAAACAACCAGCATGTAAAACTCAACTGGCATAAGCTAAACCTCGCTAAAATATACTTCATCCAGCGAAGCGAAGACGGCACAAACTACAGCTATTTCACCTATACAACTGATACTTTTTTTACAGATAACTTAGCGGATGTACACAACAAAAGCTACCATTACAAAATTACAGGTATAGACAATTGCGGTGGAAGATCAGCTGCCAGCCCAGCTGTACGCACTATACTTCTACAAGGCAAAGTGATTGGCGAAGATGAAAGCGCGCAGCTGTTCTGGAACCATTACGAAGGATTTGGGCAAAACGCAACGCATAATTTACTGAGAGATAACAATATTACATATAGCACATCTACAGAAAATGCTTTCAACGACTTAAACTATTTCGATGAAAACCTGCTGCAAAGATGCTATGTTGTGGAAGCAGAAAATTCAGCCAAAACTTTAACATCTGTAAGTAACGAAATCTGCCTCCAGTACAAGCCGCGCATCTACATTCCCAACGCTTTCTCACCCAATGATGATGCTATCAACGAAGCTTTCCAGCCCAAAACCACAGGCATAAAGAGCTTCGAAATAAATATTTACAACCGCTGGGGAGAATTGGTTTATACAGGCAACGAATCTACAAAAGGCTGGGACGGAAAATTCAGAAATACTACAGCTGCGGAAGGTGTTTATTTCTATATTTTCAGCGGGAGAGATATTACAGGAAAAGGTTATTACAGGAATGGGAATATTAACTTATTAAAATAAAGCTTTCAAGTAACAATTTAACGTTATTTAAGTCACCCTCCAGGGCTATACCTCCATTACCGGGTTGATCATAAAGATCAGGGTTACGGCTGTTCAGATGCTATAGTGCATAGCGTTGCGGGTTTTATTAAAAAAGGGTGAAAGCCGGCCCGGTTTTCGGCGTACGAAAGTGAATTTTGAAAATATATTCTGAGCTTAGCACATGCTTTTATCGGCAACTTGTTTTTTCCTGCTTCTTTTCTAAGAAAAATATTTTTTTATTTCTGCCTGGAGTTAAAGTTTTTATAGCTTTACATTAATTTTCATTTACAGAACCCAACTTTTCCGGTGGATTATTAATCCTAAGCATTACAAACCACAATCATCTTAAATTTATATGAAACAGTTTTTTACTTTGCTGGTATTGCTTGCAACATGTGCAGGCCTGTTTGCAAAGCCTGTAAGCCCGGAGAAGGCGAGGCAGGTAGCCAGCTTTTTTTACCAGGCACAAACAGCCGGCAGCATTAATTATAAAAAAGGCGCTGAGCTTAAGCTCGCTTTCACCAGCTCATCAAAAGCGTATTCCGCAACAGCGTTAACCAGCCCGGTAAATTATTTTTATGCTTTTAATGCAGGCGAAAAAAATGGCTTTGTAATTATCTCTGCCGATGATGCAGTTTCGCCGGTGCTGGCTTATTCCACCGAAGGCGAAATTTCATTAACAGATATGCCTGTAAACGCAGCTAAATGGCTGGAAGGCTACAGGTCGCAGCTGCAATATGTTATTGAAAATAAGATTGAAGCAAGTGATGAAGTGAAAGCCGAATGGGACAACTATTATCATCAGCGCAGCTTAGGTAAAAAAGAAACCAACGCTGTAAGCCCGCTGATGCAAACCAAATGGAACCAGAGCCCGCATTACAATGCGCTTTGCCCGTATGATAACAGCCGTAATGAAAGAACCGTTACCGGTTGTGTTGCAACTGCTATGGCGCAGGTGATGAAATATTGGAACTACCCTGAGCAGGGCACAGGTTTTCACTCCTATAATCACAGCAAATACGGTACAATATCGGCTAATTTCGGCAACACCAAATACGAGTGGAGCAAAATGCCGAATTCTGTTACCAGCGCAAACAATGCTGTAGCTACGCTAATGCAGCACTGTGGCGTAAGTGTAGATATGAATTATGGTGTAGATGTTAGCGGCGCTTATGTAATAAACGATTATACCGCTGTTGAACATTGCTCCGAGTACGCTTTGGAAAAATATTTCGGGTACGCTGAAGAACTGAAAGGTGTACAACGTAAAAATTATACAAGTGCCGATTGGGAAAAGCTGCTGAAAAATGAGCTTGATGCCAACAGGCCAATACTTTACGCTGGTTTTGGAACAGGTGGCGGCCACGCTTTTGTTTGCGATGGCTATGATAATAACAGCATGTTCCACTTCAACTGGGGCTGGGGTGGTTATTACGATGGTTATTTTAAATCGAACGCATTAGATCCGGGTGGTGTTGGCACAGGTGGCGGAACCGGCGGCTATAATTCTGATCAGCAGGCTATTATTGGTATTCAGCCGCCAAATGGCGGTGGCGGTGGCGGCGGAACAGTTAACACCGATCTGCAGCTTTACAATTATGTGAGTGTAGATAATACTACAGCTTATTACGGCGGCGCTTTTAAAGTAAGCACAGCCATTGCGAATCTTGGAACAAAACCATTTACAGGCGATTTCTGCGCAGCAATTTTCGACAATACAGGCACTTTTGTAGATTTTGTTGAAACAAAAACCAATCTGCAGCTGGATAACGGATTTTATTACAATTTCGAATTCACCACAACTGGTATGTTAAGCGCGCTGCCTGGTAAATACAGCATAGGCATTTTTTACAAACCTCAAGGTGGCGAATGGTCTATAGTGGAAAAAGGTAATTATTCAAATTACGCGGAAATCAGTATAATCAACCCGAACCAGATAGAGCTTTACTCCAGTATGGTTGTAACGCCTGGCGCAAGTAGTCTTGTTCAGAATCAGCCTGCTACAGTAAAAGTAGATTTTGCAAATTTCAGTACCGATGCATATAGCGGTATGCTGGACATTTCATTATACAAGCTCGATGGAGAGTTCGCGGCAACAGTTCAAACAATTGAAAATGTAACCATGTGCTCCAACTGCCATTTTACCTCGCCGTTAAGCTTTACAACTGCAAACCTTAATGTAGCGCCAGGTACATATTTACTTGCAGCAGCGCACAAGCCCGATGGCGGCAGCTGGCAGCTTATAGGTTCTACACATTATACAAACCCTATTAAAGTAATTGTAAGAAGTCCTGATATTGCTGCGGATATGTACGAGGATAACAATACGGTTGCGAAAGCGTATAAAGGCAACTTAATTTTCAGCAACAACAAGGCTAGCTTTAAAACCACAGGCGCAAATATGCATAACGGTGCGGATTATGACTATTATAAGTTAACATTGCCTGCCGGTTACGATTATACCATCAGCGCGCGCGTACACGATGCCGAGAGCAGCACCAATGGCATTGTTTATACAAACGATGTTCTGTTCTCTTACTCGAAGGACGGCAGCTCATGGAGTGATGCCTACGATGCAGCTTTGCCGGGTAAAGTAAACGCTAAAGGCAATACAACAGTATATTTTATGGTAGCGCCATATTTCCAGGGCAGTACAGGCACTTACCTGCTGGATGTTGAGATTACCAGGGTGCAGAATACCGCTATTGAAGAAAAGCCTGTAGTTGAGCTGTCAATATCGCCGAACCCTGCAAGCAAATATTTAAACCTTACCCTCAGCGAAAGCATTAACCAGGTTAATAGTGTAAAAATTGTTGATATTTCGGGCCGTGAAGTTGTAAATTACGGAGCGCCTGCTGTAAAGGACAAACGTGCGGTTTTACCTGTTGAAACACTGGTGGACGGTGTGTATTTCATTGTAATAGAAACGGATAAGGGAGTTTCGAAGAGTAAATTTATTAAAATACAGTAAACTGATATATATTATGCGTAAGCGGGCCGGCTGGTTTTTTTGCTGCTTGTTTTTTATCTTTTCATCTTGTAAATCTGCAAAGGAGCAGGGTAAGAACCAGGCTGGGGCAGAGGAAAACAAACAGCAGACAACGGCAGTAAAGCAGGAGAAAGCACTCGATTTTTCTGCCGGCCCGCCAACCATAGTTTATAAAACGCGCGAAGATTACAGGATGAATGTTGCGGTAACTTTATCTGACGATAAAACCGAGGTTATTGCATATCCGCAGCCGAATGATGTTTTTTATAATGGATTGCCTGCATATCCATACCCGCTGAAAAATGGTTACCTGCTCGATAACCGCGGCATAAACAAGCATACGGCTTTTATTAAAATGAATTATGAAGCCTATAGTAAGCTGAACCAGCCGCCATCGTTACTGGAGCTGTATGAGCTTGTTATTGATAAAAACCCGATAGTTGAAATGTGCGACTGCGGTAACAGGAACCAGTTCCGTAATGAAATTGCTGAGCTCAACAATATGATTACTGACAGCATGCTAAACAAATGCAAAAAAATAAAATAGCGCCATATATAAGGCGGGCATAAAATGCTTTTCTATAGGCCGCGTTTGCGGCAATTTTACTTTGCGCCGGGATATTCGGTTTTATATCCTGCCATAAAATTATCCATATCTTTCAGCATACTGTCCAGCGCATAATTATAACGGCTGTAGTGTATATCCATCTGCCTTTCGGCTGCGAGCGTTTTTTCATGCAGCCTGCGCAAATTACCTTCAAGGGTAGCTTTTTCGGCTGCGAGCTGCTGTAACGAACTCTCAATATTTGCACCTGCGCCGCGTTTTCCTTCTGCCGATACGCCGCGCAGTTTTTCAAGGTCGTTTTCCAGCGCTTCTATACGTTCCTCAAGTGTTTTTACATAAGTGTTTCGCTGGTCGGTAATATACAAACGGTTAATTTCGTTAGATCTGGCTGCCGCCTTGCGCACTTTTTCCTCAGTAATATTACTTTTACAGCTGCATAAAACAAGCACAACTATAGCCGGTAAGTATAAAAGCTTCTTCATAAATACTACTTGTTTAAAGCAGGTATTTGAGCGGGTTTATCCATATATAACATTGCTGTAAAATGCTTATTGGCCGCCCAGGCGTACATTGGCGTTGCCGTTGGCAGAATCTGCAACCGCAGTGTTATCTACAGGCATGGTATCCGGATGGTGTACGGCGTGTGTTTCGGTTACGGTTGGCTGTTTGGTATCGTTGCCTGTGCAGGATGTTAAAACACCCGTAATCAGCAGGCTAAAAAATACATATATTGTTTTCATAAAAAATGCTTTGTGCTATAAAAACACAAGCATGCAATAGGTTCAGCCGGGCCGAAAAACAGTAATATGCCGGTGGCTTATTCGTCAGATAAAAATAGCTGTGGAGGCCGGTGATTTTACATGTTCCTCTGCGGGTGAATAGGTTTTGTCATTAAGTTCTTTTGCAGCAGGTTGGGCCTTTATTTTGTTCTTTTGCAGCGTTTTAACCAATGCCATAAAAACAGGAATCATAAATAAAAGTAACAATCCGCTAACAAGCAGAATTTTGCTTAACGATTTGCCAGGCTGCATAAATTTACTTTAAGGTAAAAGCAGTTATGCAAAAGCCGTACAATAAAATAACACCGGAATGTAAATGCCTGTTTCACTGGCTTTGTGTCCGGAAACGTACATAAGCTGTTTTAAAGCGATACAGTTATTAAACCGCTTTTACAGTTTTGTTGCAAGCCGGGCACAGGCCCTGGATAAGAATATTTGTATTCTGGAAAGTATAACCATTTGGCGGGTTAAAATCAGGGAACGCGAGATGATCAAGGCAATGTGTATTATTGCAGCTTGTGCATTTAAAGTGTATGTGCTCATCGGCATGCGCTTCTTTTTCGTGGTGATGTGTACAAAGCGCGAATTTTGATGCGCCTGCATCATCCAGCACCTTATGCAGCAAGCCATTCTCAACAAAGCTGGTGAGCGTGCGGTAAATAGTTACACGGTCAAGCGAATCGCCAAGCGCACGCTCCAGGTCGGGCTGCGAAAGCGCGAAGCTTCTCTCGAGGAAAACCCTTAGTATTTGCGCGCGGCTATCTGTAATACGCAGGTTATGTTCCTTTAACAAAAAATCGGTTTGCTGCTGAATATTTCCCAAGCCTTGTAAGTATTTTAAAATACAACGCAAAATTACTTATAAAAATGCCTTAATATCAATATAGAATGAATAGTGCGTATTTGGAAGTGTGCTGTGAGCCACAGTCCAAGGAGCTCCGAAGCGATACCCCCCTGGTTTCGTGGCACACAAACCAGCATTGTTTACACATATTTCATTCTAAGTAACAGAACAAATTAGTTTTAATTAAAATGCACATTGGTATTAGATGTAAATATCTAACAAACAGACGTTTTGTCTTTCATTTTTCTAAGTACTCAATACCCAATACTTTTGTCTTATTACTTATATCGGTATAATATACATTTATTAGCTGCGCATTGGCAATAAAGCGTAATTTTGAGTTATTAAAATACAAAGGAGATTTTTTATGTTTGATATGTTTAAAATGATGGGCAAGCTGGGTGAAGTACAGCAAAAAATGGCCGATGTAAAAGCAAAGCTCAGTACAATTACTTTAGAGGAAAGCGAGCTGGATGGCGTTGTAGTTGTAGAAATTAAGGCCGACAGGACCATAACCAAAATTCGCACTGCGCCGGCGTTTTACGATAAATACAGCGTAGAGGAACGTGAAGAAATTTTGACCGAAGCGGTAAATAACGCCATACAAAAGGCCGATGCGCGCGCCAAGGAAGAAACACAAAATGCCATGCAGGGCGTAATACCAAATATACCGGGTATGGATTTAAGCAGCCTGATGGGAGGTTTATAGAAAAATTACCTCGTCAATTACTTTAGCGCCAAGCTCTTCGTTAACTTTTTCGAGCACTTTGGTACGGGCGTACATAAGCTCCTGTTTTACCACTGCCGAATCTAATTTAACGAAGAGCTTTTTGTTTTTAATATACAGGTCGCGCGTGTGGCGCTCAATCATTTTGCCCATAATATTTTCCCAGGCGCTTACAAGCTGCGCTTCCTGCACCTTGCTTTTCAGCTTGTAGGTATTCAGCAGTTTGTCAATGGCATCTTTCAGGGTTATTTCGTTCTGGCGCATAATGGTTTATTATTGGTTGGGTGTTTACACTTTTATGCGGAATAAATTTAGGCTTTTATTTCCAATGCAGCTAAAATTTTTTTCAACACAAGTTAATCGAAAGTAATACAGTGTTTTATAAACCACTTAAAATGCTATCGGTAAATTGGGGCTGTAGTTTATGCACATATATTATAAACGCTAAAAATGCTTATACATTATTGAAACCAGTAAAAAATACATGTTGTTATTTTAAAAGCAGCAGGTTAAAACTGCCTGTAACTTATTAAATATTAATAATATGTATAATTTACTTTACGATGGCACATTCGCAGGTTTTCTTACTGCGCTTAACCGCAAAATGCATCAGCCAGTGCTGGAGCTGTGCATAAAGCCGGCCAATGGTTTTTCCGAAGATACTTATTCACATGATATTTTGCTGAATACAGAAGTTGCTTTAGCGGGCCAGATGCTCGCCATGTTAAAACAAAATTTCAACGCGCCCGAAATAAGATTCATGAAAAAAATCATACAGCAGGGCAGGCCCGGTTGCGAAGATGTTTTAGGCGCTTATATCCTCGAGCGTTTTAACAGCCGTTATGGTGCCGGGGTATCAAATGCTGCTTAAAAGAACATCGCTGTAAATAATAGCTTTATTTATTTTATAAAAAGCTGTTATAAATTTAATACTTATAATATGCAAGTTTTAACCAGTTAATAGTAACCATTGAACAGTAATCAGTAATGACAGCGAGGCGAAGCAATTTTTCAATCTTCCAATTTTTCAATTCATTTTCCATATATAGGTTTTAGTCTTTATACCGCATCCTGCATTCCGCACAACTCCATATGTTTACTTGCCGAAAAATGCTTTTGCGAGATCTTTTAAAGTTGGAATGGCAGACTTATACTCCGGGTTTTTGTCGGGATATTCATCGCTGCCCATAACCCACATAAACGATTGCAAATCTATTAAATCTGCTGGTTTAAGATCTTCGTTATCGTGGCGTATGGTTTCGGCGAAATCGAGGAAATTCTGGTAAGTAAGCCAGTTTGGCCGCGAAACATAATGAAACTCATAGCCATATTTTTGCGCAGCCAGTTGTGTTACTCTTGGCTTAAGAAAAATATGCTGCGCCGGATTTCCAATAAACCCGAAAACGGTTTGCAGCGGCCAGGTTAATACACGTGTTTGCTTCCGCGGAAGCGATGCTAAAACCTGCGTAAAGTTGCCGAAACGTTGCTGCATGGATTTCCGCCCGTAAACATAATCGTACAGGCCTTCGGAAAATGCACGCGCGCCGGCAGGTGTTTTTACAGCATCGCGCAGGGCCATTTTTTCGAATGAGAAGAGCAGGTTGGTTTTGGTTTCTATCTTAATGGCGCGGTTCGCAATTTCGGTATATTCGCCTGCCTCGAGCAGATTTTTAAACACTGTACGGTTCAACCGCTCTTTCCAGGCCAGGTGCGCTTCCCACTTATAATTTCGCTCCCATTGCAGGTAAAGCGCATCTTCAAAACCCTTGGGAAAATAGCTGAGAAATTTTTCACGGCACGCTTCTGCGCCTTTGTTTTTAATATTTCTGCCCCTCATTAGTATTTTGAATTAATAGCATATTTTATAATGACGTGTAAACAGGCTAATTGGTTTAAAATTGCATTTCTGCACGCTGGCGGCCGTTATATTAAACAGCGAAGCGATATATGTGAAAATTGTGTTTTCCATATATCGCTTCGCAAAAAAAATGCTTTGACTGGCGCTTTGTTACCTGCTTTTCATTTCTATTTTCGCGTGCTCGCCGTAATCTGCCTGTGTTCCGGTTACAATGGCGCGCACCATCTGGAATAGCTGCACCATTTTATTGCTGTTGGCATCCCAGTATTCAGCTTCTGTTGGCGATACTTTTAATAAAGCAATGTTTGGTGTTTCGAGCTCATCGGGGAACCATGCTTTTAAAACCGGGTTCCATAGCTCCTGCATTTTGGCTTTGTCCTTTACGATCCTGGCCGTGCCGGAAACCGATACATACAGCTGTTTGGCTGGTTCTGCATAACTAAGGTTTACGTTATTGTCCTGCGCAACTTCATCGGCTTTCAGCGAATCGTCGTACGTAAAAAACCATATGGTGCCGTCCGGGTCAACCTGCTTGTTTGTGCTCATCGGGCGGCTGTGTAGTGTGCCTTTTTCTTTATCGGCAGTGGTGAGCATGGCAATATCCACATCTTTTATTTTCTCGTAAATTTTTTCAATTGCCTGCTTTGGGTCTTCGGTGTTTTGCATAGTTGGTTTGGTTTGGAGGTTTAGGATTAATTAACCGGATAAACCTGCTTTAAACACATTTTGTTGAGTATATTTAAAATACTCTTTAAACAAAATTTTTATAATCACCATAAAAAGCGCCGCCAATGTTATCTGCCGCCGCACCGGTTACCGATTGCAGGCAGTTTGGCCGATTCAGCGCCCGCAGCAAACCAAGGAAAGCAAAAACCAAAGCCTCTTTATAATTAACAAGCAAAGGTTTCGGCACAACAATTTCTACTGCGGTTAAGCTTTGCAGATTATTTATAAGATGACTATTAAAAGCGCCGCCGCCTGTTGCAAGCAGTTGCAAAGCATTTTTTTGAGTTTTTATATATGGAAGCTGCGCGTTAACAACGGCCGCTATTTGCTGTGCAATATGGTGCGTTACCGTTGCGAGCTTATCTTCAACAGAAATTTCGGCCCGGTTTATTAAAGGCATCCATTCATGTAAAAGGGCTTCTTTGTCCAGCGATTTTGGCGCTTCCTTCAAATAATACGGCCAGTTGTTTAATTCGTGCAAAAGTTCCTGGCATATGTTTCCGGCGGCGGCAAGTTCGCCATTCCTGTCATATTCAACACCTTTTTGCAGGGCCAGCCGGTTCAGTATCAAATTGCATGGCGAAATATCAAAAGCAAGCCGGCTTCCAATCTTATCATTATAAGAAATATTGGCAATGCCGCCCAGGTTAAGGCAAAAATTATAACTGCTGAAGAGCAGCTTATCGCCAATGGGCACCAGCGGCGCGCCCTGCCCGCCCATACAAACATCTACCGAACGGAAATCGCAAACCACCGGTATTTTTGTACCCGCATACAAAGCAGCGCCATCGCCAACCTGCAGGCTAAGGTATTTTTCGGGCTCGTGGTATATGGTGTGGCCATGCGATGCAATAAGCTGTGGTTTAACCTCATGCGCCCGTAAAAAATCATTTACTTTACCGGCCAGCAAAAAACCGTAATCTTTATGCAAAAGCATTAGTTCGTAGCCGCCAAGCTGCGGCGCATGTTGTAGTTTGCGTTTCCAGTCATCCGTGTAAGCAATACAGTCGGCAGCTTCAATTTCGTAATGCCAGCCGAAGGTATTTTTAGTGAAAGTGCAACATGCAATATCCAGCCCATCCAGCGAAGTGCCGCTCATAAGCCCCAGAACATGGTATGTGTTATTGGTGGAAATGCGTGTATTTTTTATAGATTTGGCAAATATTACAAATTCCACCGCATTATGATCAATTTTTCGCGCTTATATTATTTCATTGTTCTTACATTTCTTGCTTTATATATTTCAGCTCCGGCAAAGGCGCAAGGCACACGCAAATATTCGGTTTTTAAAGATGGTAGAGCCTTTGTTTTTGCGCAGGATACGGTAAAAGCGCTGAATGGGAAATCTGTTTTGCCTGTTCCGCAGGATGCGCTTTTCGGCACGCTTTGGCTCAGCAGCGCCACATCGCCTCTGGCAACTGTTAAAACCGTAGCCGGCAGCGCAGGCGCAAAACAGCCTTTTAGTGGCTTGCAGGAGATGCTTACACACAATACAGGTAAAAAAGTGCGGCTTATACTGGCTTACCAGGAACCTGTAGATGCAACAATAAGCAGTGTAATGAGCGATTATGCCGTTTTTAAAACCAAGGACCGGTGGATTTCTACCAACATAGATAAAATAGAAACGCTTGAATTTTTGGAAGAACCGGTAGTAGCCACCCAAACCGGCGCCAGCCAGCTGGAAGTTGAGTGGGCGAACAAGAACCCGAACCATTTTGTGAGCACTGCATATATGTGCAACAAGCTGGGCTGGCTGCCTGAGTACCACATTACGCTTACCGATGAAGATGAAAATACAGCAATACTTAGCATGCGCGCAAAGCTGGTTAACGACCTGGAAGACCTTAAAAACGCTGAGCTGAACTTTGTTGCCGGCGCGCCGGAATTCAGGTTTGGTAACATGGCAGACCCGGTTGCCGCTGCGGCGGGAGATCTTCAGCAGATCCTCAGCGGCCTCAGCCAGGCACAGTATTATGCCGATGAAAGCCTTATCAGCAACAATGCTTATATGAATTATTCGTTTGAACGTAAACCGAATGCGGCAGGCAATATGGTTGCAGCAGCCGGCGCCGTTGCGGAAGACCTGTATTATTACACTGTAAAAAATGTTTCGTTAGGCAAAGGTAGCCGCGGCACTTATCCAATTATAGATGCGAAAATACCGGTGAAGCATGTTTATAAGGTTGATATGGATAACAAAAAAACCTTTACCGGCCGCACGCAGCGCCAGACAGAATACACGGTTTATCACAACCTGGAAATAAGCAACAACACAGCGCAGCCATTTACCAGCGGCAGCGCTTTCCTGGTAAAACAAACCGCCGGCAATACCAGGCCGCTGGCGCAGAATGTTTTGCCATACGCGCCTAAAGGCAGTAAAACCCAGCTGCAGATCGCTTCCGTGCCGGATGTAGTTGTGCAGGATGAAGAAAAAGAAATTTCCCGCGAGGCTAATATTAATCCTAAAGATGAAAAAAACACTTACCTGGCGCATATGGATGGCGAAATAAACATCTTTAACCACAAAGAAAAAGAAATAACCCTTACGCTGCAAAGAACCATCATCGGCGAGCTTTTAAAATCGGACATTGGCTGGAAAGCGAGTAAAAATACCGACTGGGGAACAGGCGCCAACGCTGTAAACAACGTAAGCTGGGAAGTAACCTTAAAACCAGGCGAAAGCAAAAGCATCCGCTACAAATACAAAGTTACAGTGAACAGTGATCAGTAAACAGTTAACAGTAATCAATGATCAGTGATCAGTTACTAGTTACCAGTTATCAGTGATCATTGACAGCGATGCGAAGCAATCTTCCAATTTTTCAATTTTTCAATGAATTTTCCATATATAGAATTACCAGAAAATGCTTCAATAAGCTCAAAAACAAAAACTTTGCGCCTTCGTGCCTTAGTTGTAAAAAAAAGAAACCGCGATGCGCGAAGCAATTTTTCAATTTTTCAATCTTCCAAATTTCAATCAATTCCTCATATATAGAGTTATCAGAAAATACTTTGCGTGTTATTTTTTAACGAACGATGTTTTAACACCGTTTACATCAACATTGTATTTGCCCGGTTTCAGGTCTTTGGTATCAATCTGTACGCTGTGGTGCATTGGGCGGTTCACAGGCGGGCAGTTAACACCCGGAGGTAAAACTTTAAGTACTGTAATAAAAATATTATTGCCTTCTATTTTCTGTGTAGTTTCACCAAGCTGCTCGCAAGGCTTGGCAAAGGTGCCATGTAGCATAACAAAAACCTTGTCCGGGTCTTTATCTTCCCTCACTTCGGCTTTTTCAATAAGTGCATCGGCATATTTTGGCGGGCCGAGCTCTTCTTTAGGTTTCAGCATGGCCGCAGTATCTACCTGCACTGCTGCTTCGGCGTTTGATTCATCTGCCGTACCGCCGGTATTTTGCTTGCACGAAAAGCTTACGAATAAAATAAGCGCTAAAGTAAGTAAGTTTAAAGTTTTCACACAGAATATTTTTTACAGCCTGCAATTTATGCTTAGTAACGCAAAATAAAAACTAAGATTTAAATTTTCGAATATTTAAGTTTGGGGATAAAAGTATGCGCAATGCGTACAAAAAACAGATGCGAGTTCGAATGCGGCATCGCTACGCAACACATTCAATCGGCCATGCGAATCAATTCAATCAATCAATCAATCATTCATTGCCTAATCCCCATATATAACCACTGTAAAAAATGCTTTATTCGCGGTTAGAACGGATAGCCGATAGCGATGTTAAGCACTAGGTTCTCTTTGCGCCAGTTGGGCATACCGAATTTAACTTCATCAATTACCCAGCGCTCGTTCTCAGGCAAGTATGGCTTACGCAGCGGAAAAGCCAAATCAAGACGCAACACAAAGAAAGAAGCATCAATTCTTAAGCCGGCTCCTGTACCAACTGCCAGCTCGTTTATAAAGGTTGAAGTGTTGAATGTACCGCCCGGTTTGGAAGGATCGCTGCGCAGGATCCAGATATTTCCCGCATCGGCAAATAAAGCGCCTTTAAACACACTGTAAATAGGAAAACGGTATTCGAGGTTGCCTTCCAGCTTCAGGTCGCCCGCCTGGTCAACTAAAAAATTTCGCCTGGCGCCTTCCTCCGGCCGGTAAGTACCAGGGCCTAATGATCGGACCTGGAATGCGCGCACACTGCTGTTACCGCCAATAAAAAACTGCTTGGTATAAGGCATTACGGTTGAGTTACCATAAGGCACGCCCACACCAGTAAGTATGCGGCTTACCAGCTGGCTGCGTTTATCGAGGTTCAGGTAATGGCGAACATCGAAACTAAAGCGTGAATACTGAGAATATGGCGCACCTAAAAATTTATATGGTTCTTCCGGAGTAGGGTTGTTGCCGGTAAGTAACTTCTCGGCGAAATAAAAGGTATTGCCTGAAAGATCTGCCGTACCGTTAAAAAAGAAATCGTGCTTGTTTTCGCCTTCAACATGCGTATCGTACGTAAACGAGTAAGTTAAGCCAAGGATAAACTGGTTCTGGAAGCTACGGTCGAGGAAAAGGTTTTGCTTACGAAGCTGCTGGAAGAGCTCACTTTCACGTGTTACGGCAAGGTAATTTACAACAACCGGGAAAAACTCGTGCTTCTTGCGGCGTGTTTCCATCCACGAGTAACCATAGCCGAAATTAAGCGAGGCCATGTTAAAATATCCTACCCGGCTTATTAATTCGGCACCGGTTCTGAAAACAGTTCGCGGAACTTCCTGGCTGCGGTAGTTCTTAACACGGAAAGGAACAATAAAGCGTGGCAGCTCCAGCCTGGCTTCAGCGCCAAGCGTAAACGAGTTTAAGCCTGTTTGCTCACCGCCAATAAGGGTTTCGTAACCGGCATTAAGCGATAAGGTGAACAGCTCGGCGCCGCGCCACAGGTTACGGTTCCTTAAACTGCCGTTAAACTCGGGACCCACAAAGTTATTCGATTTTGATACGCCGCGCAGCTCCATACGTACCGACCGCCTTGGCATTTGCGTAAGATAAATGGCTGCATCGAGCTTATCGTTATTTTCGCTGGAGTCGGTTTCGGTAAAGCGTACATTCACAAACTTAAAAATGCCCATGCTCATCAGCCTGTTAAGTGTAAGCTTGTAATTGGCATTGGTATAAGGCTCGCCCCTATTCAGAAAAACCGCCCGCGAAATTGCCTTGGGCCGTATGGCGTTATTTCTTCTTATAAAAATTATATCCTCGGCATGTACGGTTTCCATATTCTGCTGGGATGAATCTCTGCCAAGCGAATAGTTGGTATAAACGTATATTTCATTAAGGGTATATATGCGGAATGCTTTCGCCGGGAGATCTTTCTTTATAGTTACATAAATATCCAGCTTTTTATCACCTATTGTACTATCCACCCTAAAAAGTATATAATCGGGGCTGAAGTAAAAAAAGCCTTCATCTTTCAGCTTTTCATCAATACGGCCGCGCTCATTCTTCAGTACATCCAGGTTATATTCTTCTCCAGGCTTTAGCAGGGTTTCTTCCTGGCTTCCGCGAATATGCGCGCTTATGGTATCATTATCCTGCGGCCATATTACACGGTTAATGGTATAAGGCCTGCGTATAGTTGCGGTATATTCTATTTCGCGTTTCCGTTTGCCAGCTTCTTTAATTTCGAAAGTTACCTGCGGCATAAAATGGCCGCGGTTCTCCAGCCGGTTGCGCATCAGCTCACGATTTTTATCCGGATCTACCTGGCTGAAAAGTACGGGCGGCTCACCCAGTTTACGGCGTATGGTGGCACGCAGGCCTTTTTCTTTTTTCGGCTTGCCAACAACATTATATATCCACAAGCCTGGCCGTAAAAAACCGAGAAAAGTTGTGTTCGGCTTCGGGCGTACCATATCATGCAGTTCGCCGCGCAGCTTTTTTTTCTTCTTTTTGGAGAGTTCGCCATCCGGGCTGTCGATTTTAACCTTGGCGCCGGTATATAAATGTTCGCCTTCCGGCAGATATTTTGTATTGCTGCAACTGCTGAAAATAAGTACTGATACTAATAAAATCAGCGGCCTGTAAATAAGGTATTTTTTTACACTTGTATATATGGAAAATTGATTGAAAAATTGAAAAATTGAAAAATTAAAAGATTGCTTCGCATCGCTGTCATTGATCACTGATAACTGATCATTGATTGCTGTTAACTGATCACTGTTCACTGGTAACTGGTTACTGGTAACTGATAACTTATCACTGATCACTGGTAACTGATCACTGTTCACTGTAAAGTTTTTTGTATATATGCAGCTCATCAGAAATTCTCTTCTCTTGGCTTGGTAAACAGGTATTTGAATCTATTAAAATCGCGCACGAATATGAGGCCCGCACCGGTTTCTATAAGCTGGCCTTCAATTACGCCCGCGTACTCGTTATTGCGGAAAAGCGTAAGCCTCAGGCGGCCATCTTTGGTTATTTTATATTCTACCGATACATCGGCTACTATATTGCTGGTTTGTGCGCCTGCAGCCTGTTGCTGCTGGCCGCCTTCCACGTTTACATCGCCGCCCACGTTTACGGTCAGCCTGTCATCCATAAGTGTTTTGCTTAAGCCTAACGATACATCTGTACGGGTTTCCGCTTCGCCGGTTGCAAAATCTTCGCGCCTGTCCACATCCAGGTTAATTTCCACATCTTTTATATACTTGCTGGCAAAAGTATTCAGCTGCTGGCTCAGCAACTCGCTTAAGCTGGAGTTTATGGCATTGCCTACCGCGTTTCCGCCGCCGCCCGAGCGCGCCAAAGGATCTTCAGGTAAAAACCTTCCTAACACAAGCAGCGCGAAAACCTGCTTATTAAGCTCGCTTTCATCCTGCCTCAGCTGGTAAATTCGGTTATAAACCAGGCCGCCGAATGCACCGCGCTGATCTTCCGGCATATCAATATCCAGCGAAATTTTTGGCCGCATAAGCTGCTCGGTCATAATCAAATGCACCTGGAATGGCAGCTTCTGCTTATACCGGTTACGCTCCAGGTCGTTATCAACAGCAATCATGGGTTCAACCAGTTCCAGCGGCGCTGTTTCGGCTGTGTACATGGCTGTAATATTTAAAGTAGCATCTGTAGGTGTCCCCAGCCAGGTTATGGAGCTGCCGCTGGCGATATTGAACCTGCGTTTTACAAAGTTGTAGAAAGTAAGCTGGTAAGTTCCTTCCGAAATTTCGTAACGGCCGGTTAGGCTTAAAGCACCACTTGGCGATAAACCAAGGCTAAGCGTTCCGGTTCCGGCAACATCAAGGTAATCACCTGCTTCCGGGTCAATAACAATTCTTAACCGGGCTGCTTTATCTATTTCTATATTGGTATTGAGATCTATACCTGTAAACTCGGTTTTTACTGTATCGGCGGCTTTATCTGCATACATAATCTGGTTAACACCGGTATCCTTATCAATAAACTCAACTACGCCTTCGCGGCTTACAAGTTCTGCGTTATCGCCTGGCAAAACAACGTTTACAGCGGTTCCTTCATTAAGCCTAATGCGGCCATCTACAATCGGGTGATTGATATCGCCGCGAACACGGATACGGCTGCTTACGAAGATTGTGCCGTAATACATTTCGTTATCTTTCTCGGTACTGCTCATTACACGGAAATTATCGGAGCTGAGGCCGAGGTCGAAACGGAATTCCTTAAAGTATTTTGTGTAAACGTAGCCACTTATATCGGCACGGTTATTCAGCGAATCGCGTATTGTAATATCGGGGAAATAAATGCCAGAGTTATTGAATACAAGCGCTTCATTATCTATACGGTAGTGCGAGCCCAGCGCGCTTACGGTAAAGGCAGAGTTATCGAAATTTATTTTTCCGTTGATGTTTGGCGCCTCTGTACTTCCGCTAAGTTTTAGTTTACCGTTTATGGCGCCGCCCATATTGCGCAGCTGCCCGCTGGTAAACGATTCTATACTTGCAAGATTCAACCGGTCAATATCTATATCGAAGAAGTAAGCGTTCTTTGGATTATTGTTTACATAATAACCATCAGCCACAAGCTCGTTGCCGTTTCCAATTATCTGTACGCGAGCGGTATAGCGGTTGGCAATAAGGTTATCTGCCTTTACGATAACATCGCCCAGTGTATCGCCCATGTAGCTGAAGTTGCTGATCTTGGCCTGTGTTTCGAACGCTGCAGCTTTTGCCTGCAGGTTTTTCAGCTCTACATCGCCGGTAATTACGCCGCTTACAATATTCTTGTCTTTCTGCAGGAAACCCATAACAGCCGCCAGGTCGAAATTGCGGAAGTTAATGACCATCGGCGCATTTGGATCTTCGGTTTCTCCGCGCGAATCTATATTCAGGGAGTGATCGCCGGCGCTTAATTTTACATCTTTAGCATAAAGTATTTTTTCGCCGAACTTTATATAGTTACCGGGTGTAGCTGCCCATTGCTCGTAGTTAAAAATCACACCATCGGGCAAAAAGCTGAAACGGTAATTTTTATCGGCTGTGCTTTGCATAACACCAGCCATAAGAAACTTGGCTTTGTTTTCATCGTCTTCCGATTTTATAGCTACTGTTATACTGTCATTCTGTACATTGCCGCTAACCGATGGATTTTCCACCATTATATCGGTAGTGGTTAGCTGAACCATGCTTATGTTGTAGTTTAATCTCCGCGGATCGGAATCTACATTTACCTTAATGGTATCCATTGTATAATCGAGGTAAATAATCTGCGGAATATTAACTGCCATTTTAAGATCCTGCTGCGCGCTGTTGTAGCTTCCGTTTATAGTTCCGGGGATAAAACGTTTTAGATCAGGATAAAAAATATCAGTAATCAGCTCGGTTTTTTTCAGGTTAATGTTGAAGGTGAAGTTTTGCGGCTTCAGCTCTTTCTGCATTTCTACATTGTGCAAGGTAAAATAGCGGTTAAAGTGCCTTTGCAGCTCTGTACCCAAATCGCCTATGTTTATGGTTCCCTTGAAAGATCCTTCCAGGAAATCTGACTTTATATCTATACTTTTATTTGCTTCTTCGTTAATTGATGCGAACATGAAGGATTCAATCGGGTATTCGCGGTCGTTCTTAACAATAAGTACATTGCCAATGGCAACATCGCCGGTAATATCATTTAAATCGGTTCCGCGTATATTTACATCAATCTTTCCTTTCGCCCGCAGGTCATCTTTTGTAAGTTTCAGCTCCTGGAAATCGGCGCCTTGCAGATCGAGCGTAAAATCATACACCGGGTTGTTCTCAGTAATACCTACTTTGCCATCGAACACAAAGGCAATGCATGTATCTTTCATATCGGCCTTGCCTGTAAATGCTTCATTCTGTATTTTGCCACGTACACTCAGGTTGCGGTAGGTATATTTCATTATTTCGGCGCTTTGCATATCTACCTTAATATCGGTATTCATGTCTTTAGGGTCGAAGCCTGCGCCATTTACCTCTGCTTTTACCGTAACCGGGCCAAGCAGACTATCCTGGCCTTTGAGCAATTTACCCAGGTCGAATTTCCTGGCCGATGCATCTACCTGGTAAGTAGCCAAAGCATTTTTTGGCATCTGCATATATGCGAGTGCCGATATATCGCCAAAGCTGGTATTAACATCTGCCCGGGTAGTAAATTTTGTTGTGCTTCCGCGGAAAAATCCACGCATGGAAATGGAACCCGGAATGTTAATGGCATCGGGCAGCATTTTACGCGGAACGAGGCTGTAAATATCGCCGCGGCTGGTGCGGAAATCCGGGAAGGAAATATCGAAATAAGCGCGGTCGGCATCGGGCAGGCCGGTAACGCGGCCCTGTAACGTTAGCGCGGTATTGTTTGCTGTAGATACATTAAAGTTCCTGATGCGCAGATCGCTTACGGCGCCTTCTACCTGCCCATTCATGCGTACAACGCGGTTGCCGTTACCGGCGAAAGGCGGCTGCGCTGCAAGATCGGGCTGCAGCAGCAGAATATCCTTAAAACCTACATGGCTTTTTTCCAGGTTTACCTGTACCATTAAATCGCCGATGTTTTTGCTTATTTCGTCGAGCGAGTTATAACGAACCGCCATATAATCTGCAATACGGGTTTGCGGCGTTTCTATCAACAGATCTTCCAGCTCGGCATGTACGGAATCGAAAGTAACGTGCGATGTAAATTTATTCAGCACAAAGCCGCTTGTATCTTTTAGCGACAGGTGCTCAATAAAAGTGGTGGTTTTGTTAACGCTGTAGTATATTTCGTTAACGGTAACATTAATATCGCTGAAATTCAGGTGATTAAAGTCCATGCCTTTGGGCTGGCGCTTCTCTTTATAATTATCGAAAGCAAAAGCATTGCCCTGCATATTAAGCCTGTCCAGCGTTACAATCCATTTATGCGGTTTAGCTTGTTCTTTCGGGCCTTCGGTAACTACTTTTTCAGCTTGTTTTATTATGGAATCTACTTCAATATTTTCGTTAAGCGCAAAAGCTGCCTTACTGTTGTTTATGGTTAATCCATCGAGCTTTATACGCTGGTTTTTGAGGTTTATTTCATCGGCAAGTAAAACTACCTGGCCCAGGCTGGTACTTATATGCTGCCTGTCTGCGGTGTTGTTGTAACTGAACTTTACATTCCTTAAATCGGCACGGTTAAGGGCAATATCGGGCAGGGCGCTTTCTTCCTCTACAGTAGTATCTTTAGGTGCGTAGCCTTGTGTAATGTTGGCATAAGTATTTTCAAGCATTACATCGTCAATGCCGAAGCGCATTTCATCCAGGTTAAACCTGTCTATATCAATTTCAAAATGCCCTATCCTGGCATCAACATCCATAGCGGTTACGGCATCATTGTACTTCAGGTTGATGTTATTTAAAACTATATCGTAAATGGCGAACTGCATACCGCCGCCGCTTGTATCTTTCTGCTTTTTTTCAGCTGTAGTATCGCCGGCAAAAGCTTCCGTTATAAAATCGAAATTGAAAGCGCTGTCCGGCAAAGTACGCCGAATATGGCTTGTAAGGTCGTCTATACGAAGCGAATTAACCTCTGCCTTGCCTTTAAGCAAACCCAGCATGGCGATATCTGCTCTAATATAGCCGCCATATAACAAAGTATCTTTCTGCAGATCTTCGAGGTAAATATTTTTTATATAGATGGATTTCGGGAAGGTTATGCCTATTTCACCAATCTCCACGCGTGTGTTAAGCTTTTTGGATAGCCAGGCCGTAGCTTTATCTACAGCCATATTCTGCACCTTGGGGATTTGTATTACAAGCGCTATAATAAGTACAAGTGCTATTACGCTTGCTACTATCCACAAAAGGACTTTTAATGATATGCGAAAGAATTTTTTCAGCGTTTTTAATATGTTAATTTGGATTTTAAACGCCGTTTACGTTCAAAAGTTTAGGAGATTATAAAAGAGTGCAATTGTGTGGAAAGTTCTCCATAGCTCCGTTTGCAGCCAAAGCATTTTTTGAAGTTAGTATATATGGCGCAGAATGATTTTTTTGAGCATTACCACGAAGACCACACCATAGTAAAACCATTTATTATCATCTGTTTATATGCCTTATTAACTAATTGCTTATATTTGATATACGAAACTGCCAATTTTGAAACTTCCCGTTCTGCTGCTTATATTTTTGTTTTGCTTTTGCGCGGATATTACTTTCGCACAGAAGCAAGGGAATATATGGTATTTTGGCAACAGAGCAGGGCTGGATTTTAATAGCGGTGCTCCGGTTGCGTTAACCGATGGCGACCTAAGCACTACAGAAGGTTGTGCAACCATTAGTGATAAGAATGGCCGCCTGCTTTTTTATACTGATGGCACTTTTGTGTGGAACAGGCAACATAAGAAAATGCCTAATGGCTCAAACCTTTATGGTCACCGATCTTCTTCCAACTCTGCTGTAATTGTGCCTTTCCCCTCAAATACCAACAAGTACTATATTTTTACGGTAGATTATGAAAGCGGTTCTAATGGATTTAATTATTCTGTAGCAGACATGCGGAAAGATAATGGCCTTGGTGACATTACCATAAAAAATGTGAAGCTGCTGGATTATACCGCAGAAAAGTTAACCGCTGTAAAACATGATAATGGCAAAGATATTTGGGTAATTACGCACTTTGTTAACAGCAGTAAGTTTGCTGCTTACCTGGTAACAGATAAAGGCGTATCTGCCCCTGTAATTTCAGATATAGGCTTTTATATTCCTAAAGAGGGGCCCGGAACAATGGGCTGCTTAAAAGCTTCGCCCAATGGTAAATATATAGTAAGTGCTTTATTGGGAGCAACCTGCCAGCTTTTTAAATTTGACAATGCAAGCGGAAAAATTTACGATTGTGTTACTTTAAAAAAGCACTCCTTTGGCGCTTATGGAATAGAGTTTTCACCAAACAGCAAACTGCTGTATGCAACCGGGTTATGCGATTATAGCGCTATATCCGGAATAAAATACGATTACTGGGGTGAAATGTACCAGTATAATATAAGCTTAGAAGATACAAGTGAAATAACAAAACAAGCTGTAATGATTACTGACAGCGTTCCGTATGCTGAACATTTTCTGGGCGCTTTACAGCTGGAACCTGACAGAAAAATTTATGTAGCCCAATCCACATCACCAGTTTGGAACAAATATCTGCATGTTATTACCAAGCCTAATAGTGTTGGAATTGAATGTAATTATCAAAAAAACGCAGTTTATTTAAGCGGAAAGTCTACAGGGATTGGATTGCCAACTTTTATACAAAGCTATTTTTCGCCACTATCTTATATGGGCAGGTGTTTCGGAGAACCAACAAAATTCAATTATTCCAGCCCGGGAATATACGATTCTCTATTATGGGATTTTGGTGATCCAAATTCAGGCACAGATAATTATTCCAGGCTTCAAAACCCAACACATACCTTTACTGATACCGGCACATTTAAAATACAACTGGTTGTATGGTCAAACCATAATGCCGATACTTTTAAAGACAAGGTAGAAATACTGGAAATACCCAAACCCCATTTAGGCGCAGACAGAATACTTTGCAAAGGCGATTCTTTACAGCTTGCCGGCGGTGTAGCTAAAACGTTTTTCTGGTCCACCGGTGATACCACACAGAAAATAATTGTGAAAGAAAGCGGAAAATACTGGCTGCGCCTGAGTAATGCCGAATGCACTGCCACAGATACAATAAATATAGTTTTCCTGGAGGATAATCTCTTCTGGCTTGGCCGGGATACAACTGTTTGTGAAGGCCAAAGCATAGAATTAAAAAGCAGGTTGCCGGTTGCAAATTATTTATGGAGTACAGGCAGTACAAAAAATATAATTACAGTAAATAAAACAGGTAAATATTGGCTTAAGGCAAGGGTTGGCGGTTGTGAGAAAACTGATACCATTAAGGTAAATGTATTGCCGATGCCAAAAGTAGCCTTTGGCGTAGATTTAACCGTTTGCCAGGGTGAACAGGTTCTGCTTAATGCCTATACAGATAGCGCAAAATATGTATGGTCCACAGGAGATACTAGCGCCCAGATTAGCGTGAGAACAAGCGGCCAATACCAGGTTTATGCATATAATGGAAGCTGCTTCGCTGCTGATAACATCAACATAACTTTCGTTAACGAAGAAGATTTCCTGCTCGGAAATGATACCTTGATCTGTGAACAAAGCAAACTTTTACTAAGCAATAAAATTTCGGGTGGTACATACCTCTGGAACACAGGCAGCACAAAACCTGCAATATCTGCCGATACAAGCGGCAAATACTGGCTGCGCACTAAAATAGGCAATTGCGAAAAAACCGATACCATAAATGTAACAGTACTGCCCACACCGGTTATCAACTTAGGAAAAGACTTGCTGTTATGCGAAAGCCATAAAATTGAACTGGACGGGAAAAATACCGGTTCAGAATATATATGGTCCACCGGGGAATCTACCCGGAAAATCACGGTAGAAACAGCAGGAACATACTGGGTTTTTGTAAAAGCAGGCACTTGTTATACAAGCGATACCATAAATATTAATTACATACAGGAAAAAGACTTTATGCTTGGCAAAGATACCACAATTTGCCAGGGTGAGGAAATACAGCTGCACAGCAGGCTTCCAAATGCAAATTATTTATGGAACACCGGCAGCACAAAAAGCAGTATTACTATAAATACTACAGGTAAATATTGGCTGCGTACCAAGGTTGGTGAATGTGAAAAGACAGACACTGTTTTAGTAAAAGTATTACCAATACCGGTTGTGGATCTTGGGGCTGATAAAAACATTTGTGAAGGAGACGAAATAATACTGGATGCAAAAAATGAAGGCGCCGGTTTTACCTGGAACACAGGCGAAACAAGCCAAACAATTTCAGCCAGGAGTACAGGTAAATATTGGGTAAACATAAGATCAGGACGCTGCATGGCTAGCGATACCATAATATTAAATTATTGTCCGCCTGTTGTTTATGCGCCAAATGCTTTTACACCAAATACAGATTTTGTAAACGATAATTTTACAATTACTGCCAGCGATATTGCTGAAGCCACATTAAAGATTTATAATCGATGGGGTGAATGCATTTTTGAAACCAACGATCTGCGGCAGGGCTGGGATGGTAAGCGTTATGGACAATATTGTCCGCAGGATTTATATTTATGGATTTTACAATATAGAGGTAAAATAGCGCCAGGTGCAGATTTTACCCAACGCACCGGTAAAGTTTATCTGCTGAGGTAATTCTTAGAATATTCGGAAAGCGGAGCAGAAATCTCATAGCTGCAGCAATGAAGCAAAATGCCCGTTTAGACAGGATAGATAATATATAAAAAGCCTGAAAATTTAAAACGTGAATTAACTACGCGGTGTGTTTTACTATAAACATTATGAAAACCTTCAAAATATTTATACTAGTATTATTATTAAGCTCTTTTCATTCATTTGCTCAATACTGGGAAATAATATATAGGGAGAATGGTAATGCCGAGGCAAAAACCGCTATAGAAAGCTATGATAAAGGGCTTTACATAGGGCTTACAGATAATGCTTTACAAAAGCTGGCGCTATTATTAAAAACAGATGTAAACGGAAAAGTATTGTGGCAGAAAAAAATAGGCATGAGCGGATTTATGAATGGTATAACCGGTATTTGCCAGGCTAAAGATGGCGGCTTGCTGGTTTGTGGATTAATTACCAGCAAAGATGAAGAGGGCGACGCTTTCCTATTAAAACTAAATGCGTGCGGAGAAAAAGAATGGGCCAAAATATATTATGATAGCGGCTACAACTGGGCAAAAAGTATTATGCAATTACCCGATGGCAACTATTTGCTTTCTATTTATAATGAAAAAATTGAAGGCACCTTGCTGAAGCTTGATACGAGTGGAAAAGTAATATGGCAATTTACCAGTGAGCATGGTTTTAAAGATGTTTTATTAAACTATGATAATAGCTTTTTAATTTCAGTTGATTGTTTTTTACCATTACATAATAATCCTGATACTGGAACAGCCTGGGGAAGAGGGGGCATCACCAAGCTTAAACAAAATGGCAAACAAGATTTTTTTAAAGTTTATTATTACGAGGAAGATAGTCTAATCCGATTCCAATCAGCCAGGCAAATGCAGGATAGTGGGTGGATAGTTGCAGGATGGAACAGGAACTCCGAATATATAGTTGAAAGACTTTTTAGATACGATAAGAATGGCAATGTGATTTTGAGTAAAAGGTACTCAAATGGTCGAAATTATCATGAAGCGTTTATAAATATTTTACCCATTAATGATAAAGAATCCATAATACTTTCTGAAATAAGTGACAAGGTAGATAAAGGCTGGGTTAAGTTTACCAAGGTTGATGAAAATGGTAAAGTGCTTAAGTTCAAAGAATTTAAGAATGAAGGAGCAGGCTATCTTTTCCCCGGCTCTTTTCAAAAAACCTCAGATAACAAATTCCTTTTCAGCGGCTATTACAACAATGGCGGCTATGTGCTTAAACTAAATGAAAACCTTGATATAGATAGTTTTACAACGAAGGCTTACAGGTACGATTCTTTATGCCCAAAGTCCATAAGCAACTCCACAATCTCTATAGCAGATGCAGAAATTATACCTGTAAATCTCGATAGCCCAACAGTAGGAAAATATCCAACCGCACTACCAAGGCTGCCGGAATTTTTTACAAGTGGAAATACTATCTATCCTAATCCTGTGCAAGATTTACTTCATTGGAGAATATCTTCCGGAACGCAAAAACTACTTACTGCCAAAGTTTATTTTTATAACATGCTTGGCCAGGAAATAAGTGCAAACATAATTTCTACTTCAGAAAATGAGATACAAGTAAGCACAAAGCATTTTCCTGCAGGCGTATATATGGGATTACTGGAAGTTAACGGGAAAGTAATTGCCAGGCAGAAGCTTTTAAAGCGGTAAAAATTCACTTTCAGCTCAACTTCACTATAGCAAATATAACTCTCTAAGTGGTTCAATTTAATAAAAAATTGAAGCTTTAACGCACAATATTTATATTCCCATTCCTGTAATAACCTTTACCAGTAACATCTTTTCCGCTGAAAACATAGAAATAAACGCCTTCCGCAGCTGTAGTATTTCTGAATTTACCATCCCAGCCTTTTGTATATTCGTTGCCGGAATACACCAGTTCTCCCCAGCGGTTGTAAATTTTTATTTCGAAGCTTTTTATGCCGGTGGTTCTGGGTTGGAAAGTTTCGTTTACAGCATCATCATTGGGCGAAAATGCATTGGGAATGTAGATGCGTGGCTTGTACTGGAGGCAGATTTCATTACTTAAACTTTTCAGTGATTGATGTGCATTTTCTGCTTCTATTATATAGCATCTTTGCAGCAGGTTTTCATCGAAATAGTTTAAGTCGTTGAAAGCATTTTCTGTAGATGTGCTATATGTAATATTGTTATCTCTCAGTAAATTATGCGTTGCGTTTTGCCCAAATCCTTCGTAATGGTTCCAGAACAGCTGCGCGCTTTCATCTTCGCCAATCACTTTGCCTTGTAGAAGTATAGTGCGTACAGCTGGGCTGGCAGCTGATCTTCCACCGCAATTGTCTATACCTGTAATTTTGTAATGGTAGCTTTTGTTGTGTACATCCGCTAAGTTATCTGTAAAAAAAGTATCAGTTGTATAGGTGAAATAGCTGTAGTTTGTGCCGTCTTCGCTTCGCTGGATGAAGTATATTTTAGCGAGGTTTAGCTTATGCCAGTTGAGTTTTACATGCTGGTTGTTTTCTACAGTTGCCAGTAATATTTTGGCTGTATCTTTATCCTCACGCAAGTTCAATATTTTAATCCATTGCCCGAAACTGTCTGTACACATGTTGTTGCTCAGCACAAGCTTCACATAAAAACTATCTTTCTGGCCATAATCAAAAACTGCAGTTGGTGTGCGCTGATTGCTTGTTTTGCCATTACCGAAATTCCAGCTGTAAATTAAGCCTGTATCAA
>DAIUCM010000040.1:0-27172 GCA_036846145.1 Bacteroidota bacterium | reverse complement strand
TTCCTGTTGTGTTAATACTTCTATAGATTTTAAGTATTTAATATTGCTGAGTTGTTCATCGAAGCTTAGGTCCGGATCAAATACAGTAAGGTCGGCCCTTAACTTATCTTTAGTTTTTGTCCTTATTTGTTCTATAAAGTTTCTAACTGTGTTTTCATCAGGGCTATTGATAAAAAAGGTCAGGGTTTTACTTCCGCCATCTAAAATAAAATGCGCAGCAAAATATTTTTGTATGCTCCACCAGAACACAGTGAGCCACAAAAATGAAAACAATAAAAACATAATGGCAAGCTTAATATCTGTTCCATCAGTAAAAGCTTTGAATGTCATATGAGCTGTAACACACAATAAACCGCCAAACAAAACTGCATTTCCCAATCCTTCGCGCGATTTTATTTTCACCAGGTCAAGGCCAATTTGGTCATATCTTGCCTCCCACTCTTTCTCATCGAAAACAGATTTTTCCTTTACCAGGATTTTTTTATCCTGCATTTCAAACTGCTTTGTTGAAAAGAAATATCTTTGTTTTAAGATCATGAACTAAAGTATAAATTAAACTACAAAAGCTGGTAAAAGCAACTTTATATTATGTTGATATATGAAAGCTTCAAAGAAAGCATTTTATAATATACAAGCCAAATAAAACCAAAAAAGCAGCTCTCAACAGAACTGCTTTTCATATATAGTTACTTCAAAAAAATGCTTTGCTTAGCCCTGAAGCTTGTTTATTTCTTTTTCTATAGCCGGTGGAATTTCAAAATTTACTTCTTCCGTAGTTAAAAACTGGCTGAAAGTATCACCGCGTAAACCAAGGCGTAAAGTTTCCAGCGGAATAGCTTCGTTATAGGCGATATTTCCAAGGTTAACGTTGTTGCCTAAGAGCTTGATAAACCAAACCTGCTGTGCTTTATTTGGCGCTTCCCAAAGTATTTTTTCTGCAGGTATTTGTGTAAGAATTTCATCTATTAATCCGCTGCGAACCTCGCCTGTACCGCGGAAAATACCAACATTACCGCCTTCGCGCGCTTCTGCTACAACTTTCCAGCTGCCGGCTTCAAGCTCCGCTTTCATCAGCTCGATCCATTTGTATGGCGGAATTATTATTTCAGCATCTTTAGAACCTACTTCGCTTAATACAGTATAGTCCTGCGCCAGCACGCTAATATATTCGCATTTTTTATCGTGCGCCATAGTTAGTGTGCCATCGCTTACTTCCACATGCGTCATGCCGAATTTATCGAGCAAACGAAGATAATCGCTGAACTGGTTTCTTACTACGAATGCTTCGAACAATGTGCCGCCAAAGTAAACAGCTATACCTGCGCTGCGGTAAATGGCAATCTTTTCTTTAAGATTTGGCGTAACATAAGCAGTTCCGAAACCGAGCTTTACAATATCTACATAAGCAGATGCTACAGACATAAAATCTTCGGCTTCGCGCAGGCTTAGGCCTTTGTCCATCACCATGGTTATACCTGCTTCACGGGGCTGCCTGGTGCGCTCCGGAATCTGATCCAGATAAAAATTCATATGGGTTTATTTATACAAAGATACGATTTCCTGTATGTGTGTATTTTCTTCGAGGCTAAAAAAGTAGCTGAACAATGTTGTATAAGCTTCGGGATCTGCAGTTAAAGCGGCAATAAGATAATCATCGGCACGCTGTACCAGGCCGGCTTCGTACAAAATACCGGCATAAAGCGCCAGCAATTCGCCTTCATCTTCCCACTCCAGAATTTGTACATCCAGTACTTCAAGCGCTTCATCGGGCTTATCATTCAGGTAGAGGCTGTAAACATAGTCTTTCACGTAATCTATACAGGCTTCATCTAACGTAAATGCCTTATGGTAAGCTTCTTCGCAAGATTCATATTCTTCTAAATTCAGGTAGCAATGGCCAATGTTGTTCCAGTGGCTATCATTGTCGGGATCTATTTTTATAGCTCTTTTGAGGTAGTAAAGTGCCTGCTGGCTTTTATCTTCGTAGTAATACGTTAAACCAATGCCTGACCATGCTTCGCTCATTTCATCATCATAATCGAGCGCTTTTTTGAAGGCATTTCGCGCATCCTCATACTTATTGAGGAATTTATAGCAATTGCCAAGCTGGCAGAGCAAAACGGCGTTTCCTTCTTCCAGCGCTATGCTTTGCTCGAAGGATTCAACAGCTTTCTCGTACTCCTCCTGCATTACATAGATATTGCCCATGTTGTAAAAAGCAGGCGCATATTTATTGTTGATGAAGGTTGCGTACTCGTATGCTTCCAGCGCTTCCTCGTACTTATCTATACGCGCATACAGCAAGCCTAAATTGTACCACGCAATGTGCGAGAAAGGATTATTATCTATGTAATTTTTATACAGCTTTATGCTTTTTTCGGGCAGGCTGAGCAGATCGTAACAATAGGCAAGCTCGTACAAAGCCTGGTAATTGTTCGGGTTTACTTCCAGCGCGTGCTCAAGGCTTTCGGCGGCTTTATCAAACTTGTTCCAGTTTTCGTAAACATAGGCTTGCGATAGCAGTATTTCATCTTTTTGCGTTCCGTATATAAGGGCGCGCTCAAATTGCTCAATGCTTTCTTCGTAACGGTCCATTTCATCGAACACGTTAGCCATCTGCACAAAAATCTCGTAATTGGTTGGTTCGTAAAGCAGCGCTTCTTCCAGTATATCAAGGCTTTCCTGGTGGCGGCGCTCCTGCGATAGCAGCTGTGCTTTTTTCATGCGCAGCGTAGCAGAAAACGGGTGCTGTACCAGCGCCTGTTCCGATACGCGCATCGCTATTTTAAAATTTCCTTTTATGGCATAATGCTCAATTATGCTTTCATATTCATCTGTCTCAAAAAATACCTGTGTATTTTCTTTGAGCAAACGTTCGTATAATTCCACTAAATCGCGGCTCTCTTCTTCGAAGCCATGCAAAGGTTCATCCATTCCCTCAAAAATCTTTATAAAATAAAACCAAATTGCGGCAAAGTAACTTGCTCCTTAACCATGGCAAAAACAGTGCAGTTTAATGCCAAACAAGCTGCCGGTTTTTATTTTTCTCCGATAAAGATACTCTTATTTTTTGAAAATGCAAGTTTACACGCCAAATATTTACCCACAATGTTATTTACCTTTGCGTAGTGAAGTGAGAAGTGAGGAGATAGGAGATAGGAGATAGGAGATAGGAGATAGCAGTGAGAAGTAAGAAGTAAGAGGCAATATTGTGATAGCGGAAATAAGCTTTAGTTGTGTTTCAGTTGCTATGGGTTTCAACCTGTATTGGAATTAATGCATTTTTTAGCTTTTGTTTATATGGAGAATTGATATATAATTTTGATAAACAAGTACTTAATTCGCAAGTTAACCTAAATTAAGCAAAATTGAAGTAGTAAATAAAAGTATAATTGGATTCAGGTAATTATTTGCCATATATAGCCTGGCTGAAAAATGCTTTGCCGGCATTGTAATATAAAAAGAATTGAAATTCAAGCTGCGAAAAAAAACACGTGAAAACATTCACAAAGCGCTGGCCGTGCCTTTCTGGTTTTGCCTTTTTGCGGTTTTGGGTATGGTGTACGATTTTGGCTTTGAGCATACTTTGCCTATGGAAAAAGCGCTTAACGTGTTTTACGTGCTTACGCTTGCGCTGGTTATTGTTTCCATTACAGGAAGGCATGTTTTCGAATGGAAAAGGTACGCGTCGCGCATTCGCACTACAGATGCGTTTTTACTGGTTTTTTTTAGCATTCTTGTAGTAAGAAATACATTTTTGCTGGGCTTTTCGGAAGAATACCTGCCGCATTTCGCTTTCCTCGATATGTCCGTTTGGCTGTATATTGCCTTGTTCATTGCTTTTTTCCGCGAGTTTTCGGCACTGAATATTGATCCGGGAACGCAGTTTTTTAATCCGGCGCAGCTTTTCCTGCTTAGTTTTACGGTAATTATTTTCCTGGGCGCCATGCTGCTGATGCTTCCGCGCGCAACATACAATGGCATTTCTTTTACCGATGCGTTTTTTACATCTACAAGCGCGGTGTGCGTTACCGGATTAATTGTGGTGGATACCGCTACACATTTTACGTACTTCGGGCAGGTAATTATTATGCTGCTGATACAAATTGGCGGTATTGGCATTATGACCTTTACCAGCTACTTCAGCTATTTTTTCAAAGGCGGCTCATCTTTCGAAACACAGCTTGTTCTGCGCGATATGACAAACTCAAACAAAATTGCGGAGGTTTTCAGCACGCTGCGTAAAATCATACTGCTTACTTTTATTATTGAAGCATTTGGCGGCTTACTCATATATGCATGCATCAGCAAAAACCTAATCCCCGATAATGGCGACAGGATCTTCTTTTCCATATTTCATACCATTTCAGCATTCTGTAACGCGGGTTTCAGCACTTTAACCGATGGTTTGTACGATATTGGCATCAGGTACAATTATGGTATGCATATGTCCATAGCCATGTTATTTATTGCAGGTGGTTTGGGCTTCCCAATTGTATTCAACTTCATCAACTACTTTAAACATACTATACGCAATAAAATAATAAGGTTGGTAGGGAAAAAAGCGCCGGTTTACAGGCCTTGGGTTATAAATATAAACAGCCGTATTGTAATAATAACAACGGTTATTTTATTGCTTGGCGGCACGTTTGTATTTTTTGTGCTGGAGTACAACAATACTTTGGCCGAGCATCATGGAATAGGAAAACTGGTAACCGCATTTTTCGGCGCGGCAACACCACGTACCGCAGGTTTTAACACAGTAAATAATTCATCGCTGGCCTTGTCAACTATCATGATCATTTTTTTCCTGATGTGGGTTGGCGCTTCGCCGGCATCAACCGGCGGCGGTATAAAAACCAGTACGCTGGCTATTGGCGTATTGAATTTTATGAGCCTTGCGCGCGATAAGGATAGGGTAGAGGTCTTCCGCAGGGAAGTTACCAGCAACTCCTTAAGGCGCGCTTTTGCCATTATACTGCTTTCCCTGCTGGTAATTGGGCTGGCTACTTTTCTTATTGCTGCATTCGATAAAGATAAAAGGCTGGTAGATATCGCTTTCGAAAGTTTTTCGGCATTCAGTACGGTTGGCTTAAGCCTGGGCATTACCGGCACTTTAAGTACAGGCAGCAAAATAGTGCTTATTATAACCATGTTTATTGGCAGGGTAGGTACGTTAACCATTCTTGTTGCACTGATGCGCAAAGCGAGATTCATTAATTATAAATACCCGACTGAGAATATTCTCATCAACTAAAAATATTCGCGAAAGCTATGAAGTATATAATTATTGGCCTGGGGAATTTCGGCTCATCGCTGGCGGTAAAGCTTACCAATATGGGCCACGAGGTTATTGGCGTGGACAAATATATGGGCAAAGTGGAAGCTATGAAAGAGCTTGTAACGCATACGGTTTGCCTGGATAGTACAGATCCGCAGGCAGTAACTAATCTTCCGCTGAAAGATGCCGATATTGTAATTGTAGGCATTGGTGAAGATGAAGGCGCCAATATTATGGTTACCGCGCTGATGAAACACCTGAAGGTGAAACGGATAATAAGCCGTGCCATCAGCCCGCTACATCAAACAGTTTTAGAAGCTATGGGCGTAGATGAAATTGTGCACCCGGAGGAAGAAACCGCAGCCCGCTTCGCCAAAATGCTTAACATACAAGGCATTATAAACTCATTTGAACTTGGCGGCGAATACAATATTGTAGAAGCTACCGTACCAGCCAAATACGAGGGTAAAACCCTTGAAGAAGCTGCCATTGGCCGCAATTACAACATAGTTGTACTTACCACCATAAAAATTTTAAATGAAAAAAACCTGCTTGGCGTGGCGAAAAAAGTAAGGCAGGTACAGGAAGTGGCTTCATCGCGCACAAAGCTGGAAGCAGGAGACAGGCTGGTTTTATACGGCAATTTACAGGATATACAACGGTTGCTAAAAGAAGATTGATGAGGTAGTTCCTAAGCTTTTTTACTTTGTTTTTGTCATTTTTATCTTGAAGCAACCCTGCAAGCTGAACGAAAACTATACTATTGAAACTATCATGTCATCAGTAAAGGTAACCAGAAGTTCCAGTCTTATTTTTCTAAGGCCGATTCCTTTATTCAGTTTCCAGAAACCAGTTTCCAGTAACCAGTAACAATTACGTTTTACAATTGCTATTAAAACTGAACTTGGAAATTAGATATGAATCTGGGAATTATTACAAACGTCCGAGACGCGGAACTCATCCGCACGGGTTTGAAACGCGCGCGAGCTGCCTTCGGATTGTTTTTATTTGTTTAATATAGCATGAGCATTTTTATCGCCTTTTATAAAAAGCAAAACAAACACTGCCCATTAACATTTCCAGTCGTAGCGGCTCGCGCACGTTTCTAACGCGTGCGGACGAGCGCTGCGTTTCCCAACGCAAGCCATTTCTTAACCAAATAATTTTCCATTAAAGCATTTTTCAGGCTAAGCATATATGTAAAATTTGCAATCAATCCTTCACTCATTCACTCATTGCATTCAGGACCGGCCTTAAAGCGTTTGCGTTAAGAAAATCAGCTAAAAGCATAGTGATGTGGGTGAGTTGAAAAGCTATAAGTGAAAGAAACACAAAAATGGCTTACACAGTAAAAGGCGAGCCAACGCAAAAAGATCAACAATCAAAAAACTAACCGGCGGCTCCTTTTACGGGTGAATAAATGCTTTTAGCTGATTTTTAGCCGACACTTTAAAGCCTTGAATTTTGCTCCACTTTGTTTCAAGACAAAGTGGAAAAAACAAACTTTCGAAACGCAAACCCATATATACAAAACACAAAAAATACTTCAAGTCAGCCAGTTAAATAAAGCAGTAAAGTAATTCAGCATAAGAATATATTGTAAAAATAATTACCTTCGGCTTTACAGAAGTATTTTTTAGTACAGGGATATATGCAAAATAAGCTGAAGAATCATTTATCATACATTAGTTCAGGCGCATTGGCCGGTGTTATTGCCATAATATCAGTTTATAAGCTGGTATATAGCTTTTCTGTTCTTTTAATTTCCTTCAGCGATGAAATAGAAAATTATAAACCCGATACAAACCAGAAAATTTATACTGTTTTAAGCTTATTAATGCTATCGCTTTATGTTGTTATGTATTTCAATTACAGGAAATTAAATCTGCATAAAATAATATGGCCGGTTACTTCGCTGTTTTACCTTATTTATTTGGGAATAAGTATAACTAAAAAAGAAGAATTTACCTTTTTTAGTGCATTGTATATACATGAAATGCTGATTTATGCTGCGACTGGTGTGTATGGCTATTTTCTTGCCCTTGCAGAAATAAATAATTGGCCTGAAACCGAACAAGATGTAAATCAACAAGAAAAGAATAACGTCTTGCCACAGTATTTTCGCCCGGCATTAACTTCTGCCGCACTTGCAATAATGCTGGTTGTTTTTACTTTTCAGCACCTGCTACGCGCACTATATTTTCTTTTTTCAGATGCTGATAAGTATTCTTATGACAGTTCTTACATTTTCTCTAAAACATATTTTGCAGGTTCGCTGACTTATATTTTAGCTTGTATTTATGTATATTTTGTACGTGATAATGCGCGTTTACAAAGGCTCGGCTGGTTTATTTGCATAGTTTCTTCAATTGTATTTTTCATTCCGGTAATCAGTATTTTCGATGCGTTTGCACTTTACAGGTTACACACTGTTTTCTTCCCGCTGGCTATATTGTTTCTTACCATACGCGGTTACGCGCTTACCAGTGTTGAAGAAGAGCTTAGGAACAGAGATCAGGATCAGCATAATACTGAAGAAAATATGTATGACTGGAACAAGCCATTTTATGCAACGCAGCGGCCGGCAGGCTTTACCTCATCCCGGCTGGGGTTAGCTGCCTTGTTCTTATACATTCCGGTGGTGTTGTATGCCATAGGATTTGTAAGCCGTCCGCTAACCAGGAGTTACCCGGACTACGAAGTTGTATTGATTTTGATCCCGGTTTTCCTGGTTGTTTCCGGTTATATGTTTATTTATAATTCGCCGGCCAGGCCGCACAGGCACAAAAGCTGGTGGTGGTTATCATTTGCTTTAAACGGCATTATAGGTTTGGTGATCGCGTTAAGCGCTATGGCTGGCAGGGGAGAGGTTCCTATGGCAATTTTATTCGGTACGCTGGCATTAGTAAGCTATTTTGGTATTTCCCGTGCAGATTTAGATAATGCTTACGAAAGGCGAAAGGCTTGATTGCTGTAAGCATTAGAAAAGCTTGCTTACAGTTAGAGCTATACAGTATTTTTTATGGCAGATGTTTTTTTATAGCATGCAATTGTGCTCAGTAAAAACGAACTAAGCGTAAATCAAAATATTCTACTATTATTACTGCAATAAGTTTACTTACATCAAATAGTCCTTGTGTTATTACTGTACCCAATACACAATACTTTTGTCGCAATACTTAAAAGTGATTACAATAATGCGCAAAATTTTCCATTTGCCGTATTTTAAAGGTAAATGTAAGGCAATGAGCTAAGATTATAAAATAATGATTAACAGCATATATACAAGTGCCGTAAAATGCTTTAGCCACGTGCCTGCCGGTAGCTGAATTTATCGCGAAGCTCCGCCCGCATGTTATCCGCAATTTCAATAGCATCCAGGCTGTATTTGCTGCTCAGGTGCGATCCGAAAGAGGTAGCCTGCAGTTTTGGCCGCTCATTCATTTTGTGTAAACGCCTCTTTACCAACATTAATTTGTTTGCTGCTTCCATGGATTTTACTGATTTGATTTGCTGATACAATTTAGCGATTTTTGTTTTACGAGATACCTGCGGTAAAAGACTTAACAATAACTTAACATTGAAGCCATATTCGGGTAAAACAGCGGTATTATGGCCGGTTGAAACAAAACGTAAAACGCTGAAAACTAAACCAAACGTATTTTCGCGTAGCTTATTATATGGCCCTGCGCGCTGAAAATACCTTCGTAAGTTGTTTTTACGGAAGTTACATCATCCATCAAGTCGGAGTTATAAAGATCATCGGCAGCAGCCAGAATTTCTATGCCTTCCTCGCGGAAGCTTTCATCCATGGCGTACCGGAAAAGGCCTTCATTATCTGTTTTGAAATGTACAATACCATTGGGCACAAGAATTTGCCTGTACAGATCAAGAAAGCGCTTGGAAACCAGCCTTTTCTGTGTTTTGCTCGGGCGAGGATACGGATCTGGAAAAGTTACCCAGATTTCGTTCACTTCTCCGGGCGCAAAATAGTCGGTAATAGTTTCTATAAGCGAGCGGATGAAAGCGACATTAGGCATTTCTTCCTTATAAGCCGTTTTAGCGCCTTTCCACAAACGCGGGCCTTTAATATCTATACCAATATAATTGTTTTGCGGAAACATGCGGCCCAAAGCCAGCGTATATTCGCCGCGGCCGCAGCCTACTTCAACAACTATAGGATTATTGTTCTCAAAAATTTCGCTGCGCCAGTTGCCCTTCAGGTTCTCGGGCGACTGGAAAACATTCGGCAACTTATTCAACTCTACTATTTTGTGTAACTTTCCGCTTCTGGCCACTCTTTTTGCGCTTAAACTATTTTTGGGCTGATGTATATATGAATCCGATGCAAAGGTACGTAGCAGCGGCGCTTTATCAAAAGCTTATGGGTTAATTGTTGCTTTCGGTAAAAGCAGGCAGTAAAGTATAGTACAAAAGCAGGCCCATCAGCAGCCAGAAAATTATAAACGGAATTGCGAGATACCATTTTTTACGTAACTGTACCTGTGTTTGCTCAGCTTCTTCCGCACATTGCCTGTACAGCTCAGCCGGTACCGATTTTATTGTGAGTGTAATTAAAACTGGCACAATAATAAGGTCATCGAGCAAACCAAGCACCGGTATAAAATCCGGTATAAGATCTAAAGGGCTAAGCAGGTAGCCAATGGTAAGCAGCGCAAGCAGGCGCGTATATAATGGCGTATTTTTATGCTTCGCCAACAGGTAAATAATAAACATTTCATTTTTGAGCGCGGCTGCTTTACGCTTCAGATTATTTAAAAAATTACGCATGCTACAGGAATAAAAAATTTATCGCGAAACGGTTTGCTAAAAACACAAATTATCGGGCTTGCCTGTAAAACAATTTTTAAGCTGAAATAGCTTAACATTGCAGTAAATATTAACTGGTGAAAAAACTTGCTGTTATTGTACTTATTGCTGTATTTGCCGCCTGCACAAAACTAATAGCGCCCACACAGCCCGATGCCGATCGTGCCGCGCAGATGTTTCCGGGTATAACGCTTGCCGAGCTTAACCAGGGCAAAACACTTTACGAGCAAAACTGCGGAAAATGCCACGGCCTGAAAAAACCAGCCTCCCGCACTGAAGAGAAATGGCGGAAAATAATGCCGCCCATGGCAAAGAAGGCAAAAATTGATAAACAGAAAGAAGAGCTTATACTGAAATATGTGCTAACCATGCGCGAGGCACAGGCCCCTTCTAAATAAATATTCACCAGCTTTTATATTTCGCCTGGTTTATTGCCAGCAGGCTTCGGTAAATATCTTCTGCCGGAAGGCTACACCAAACCGCATATATGCTAAGCGGTAAAAATACTTTGCTGCTCTTCATAAAATTCAAAAATAAATACTATTTTGCAATATAATATATTGTTATGAGTGAAGAAATTACAGCTGCCATACAGCCCATTGACTATACTGCCTGCCCAAGCTGCGATTTACAGGTAAGCACTGCCGATGCCTTCTGCGGTAAATGCGGCTATCCTTTACAAGGCACTACCGAAGAGCAGGACGAGTTTAAACGACTCCGGGTACACAAGCATATTGAGCTGGACGATATGTACGCCAAAGTACGCAGCGCATCAAATACCATGTTTATACTTTCGGGTATTTTTGCCTTGTTCGCCTTGTTTTATTACGGCACTGTAAGCGAAGAAGAAAAAACAGGCGTACTAATTGCTAACCTTGTACTTGCAGTTTTGTACGTAGGCCTCGGTTTCTGGAGCCGTGTACAGCCGGTAGCAGGTATAATTTCCGCACTGGCCTTGTACGCCATTGTACAGGTTGTAATTGCCATTGAAGATCCTACAAGTATTTTTAAAGGCATATTGTGGAAGGTGCTGATTATTATGTACCTGGTTAAAGGTTTACGTTCCGCATACGAAGCGAAACGCCTGCAGCAGCTGCATAATTTATAACATGCAGCAGCCCGAAGCAAATATGGAAATGGCTGCCTGTAGCAATTGCAGCAACTTTTTGCAGCCCGATGTTCAGTTTTGCACTTTCTGCGGAACCTTGCAGCCACAAAATAATGAGAAAGAAACGGCACTGGTAAATAAATGGGTTTGGCTGCTTTGTATTTTCTATGTCACCGAACTTATAATTTGTACGCTTACAGTTGCTACAGACTGGTTCAGTGGTTTTAGAAGCTTAATGCTGGCCGATGCGCTTATGGCCTTTACAGCTATAACTTTTACGGCTGTAAGCTGGCAGCAGGTAAAAGCATCTCTCCGCTGGCCGAATTTCTCAGTATTAAAGCTATTTATTTATATTGTAATTGCGGCGGGCGCATCAATACTTGTACAGCTTAGTGTTGGCTGGCTTAATCAAAGTATTTTCGGGGAAGATAGTTCTTACTATTACTTCTACAGCCACACGCGTTACCCTTTGCTATGGATGCTGCTGAGCATTGCATTGCAGCCGGCTGTTTTCGAGGAGCTTGGTTACCGTGGCTTTATGTACAGCGGCCTGCGGCAACTGCTCGATGAAAAACAAAGCTTTTTTATTACCGCTTTCGCTTTTGCGCTAATTCACCTCAGCTTTATGTCATTTTTCTGGCTGTTGCCATTTGCGCTTTGGCTGGGCTATTTACGCATCAAGGAAAATACGATCTGGTACGGCGTAGTTATACATTTTGTATTTAACGCCGCAACAGTATTATGCGATTATTACAGTTTCCTGTAAGGCATAAATGGCTTATAATTAGAAACGTATGATCCGGTATTAGTCCATATATACTTTGCCGGGAAAATGGTTTAATCTTCTTCCGTCTGCTCTAACCGGTTCATTATTTTGGCGGCAATAATTCCTCCGGCAAGGTAGAGGCCAATGGTTAGCAACCTGGTTTTATTGGTGCGGTTGCTGGTTTCTTCCACCAAACCCAAAGGGCCAGGCAGTACAACCGCGCCAATGCCAGCCGCAGCACCAAGCAGTGCTCCGCTCATAAAGGTTTTATCTTTTTTTGCAGCGCCGGCAAAGCTGTAATATATACCATTGCTGATTATATCTGCCGCCATGGTCCAGCCATATAATGCGTTTAGTTGCGGCGTAGGCTTATCTGCAGCTACTAAAGTTTTCGCGATGGCTTCCATACCAAGTAAATCCATTCTTGGCGCGTCTTTATCTACCTGCCTCAGTGTTTCATGAATAAACGTTAGCGCACAGGCTCCGGCAAAGCCTCCTGCCACAGCAGTTATAAATTTCATTTTATATGATTTTTATGTAGAATGCCTGAGACAGAATATTGTTTACAAACGCATCATTAATAAGCCCTGGATTTTACTTAAATGAAGGCAATAAAAAAAGCCGGAAGAACCGGCTTTCATATAGTATATTATCAATTCAGTAAAATCTATTTCAGAACCACTTCGGTAAGATCCTGGTTGCCAAAAGCGGTTTCACGCACTTTACCTAGGCTGCGCTTAAAGTAGTATGTTGCAGCTACTTTGCCTTCAGGATCGTACTCGGTAACTACAACAAGGCCGGTATAATCGCATTTGCTGGTTTTAACCGAGCCATTGGCAGAAGTAATTTTGCGTGTATTCATTTTCCCCTGGTAAATAATAGCGCCTGGGAATTTCCACTCATCACCTACTACCACATCGGCATCGCCCGGCAGATAAAGATACTCTTTTGAGTAAGGGCTCTCCATATTTCCGTCATCATAATCGCGGTACTCATAAATATCGCCTTTAACCTCGCTGCGGAAATAGCTTTCTATCATTTTTCCGTTAACAGGATTTTTGTGCGATAGCACAAAATATGTTTTTCCTTTAATTACTGTATCTTTTGTTATGGTTCTGGTTACTGCGCCTGAACCGCCGTCAGTTGTCCAGCTGTTTCCTTTTCTTAATGGGAAGAAATGCCTCGTAGTAGTTGTACCGCTGCAAAGTAAGGCTGGGGTTACAGGTTTTTCATCGGTAGTATTTGTACCCGGCGTAGCAGGATTTTCTTTACTACAGGCGCTGAAAAACATGCTGCCGCATGCTGAAATAATAAATAACAGTTTTTTGGTGTGCATTTGAAAAGTTATAGTTTTAGAATAAGTACGAAATTACCACATTCCTCACTATGTTTTTCATACAAAATGCACGTAAAGATTACAATTATGGCCAAAACAAGTTAACCTGAAGCATTTTCGGGTACAGCTATATATGCAAAAAGCTGAATGGCAGGAAATAAAATTGCGGAAATAAAACTTCAGCGCATTAAATATTTACCCTTAGCCCGGCATTAATAATAAGGTTATTGGGAAGATCAAAATCTGCGTTGCTGGTTCTCACCCTGGTTTTTGTGGCAGTAAAATCACCCAGTATTTCGCCAAATAAAAAAACGCGCGCACCAAGTTTTCTTTCAATGCCCAGGCCGGCATCTATACTAATGCGGGTAAGTGTTTTTTTATCTATTTCAGCTGAGTACTTTGCGTTGTAAACCGATGTATCGTAACTGCTCATGGAAGATTTGTTTGGCGCAACCCAAAGGCCGGCGCCTGCAATCACGTAAATATTCAGATCATCTTCTGTATTTCCTTTCAAAAATAACTTTAGCCTTGCCGGTATATTTACCATAAAAGTCTGGTGCTGCAGGTTTACTTTTACCGAATCTTCAACCGCGTTTTTCTTATACACATAAATATCCTCGTTTATGGTTGTGGGGAAATAATAATTCAATCCAAGGCCAAAGGTCATTTTATCGAAAATAATGCTGCGTTCCAGGCTTACACCAAGGCCAACATCTCTGAATTTTGTATTGGTGGTACCATTGATGTAAGAGCCATGCGCAGCAATGCGAAACTGCGCGTGCAATACGTTACAAACGCAAAGAAGCGCTAAAAATAACAGTGAGAATTTTAAGCTTTTCATATAAACTTTAATGCAGCGCTGCAACAGCAATCTCCTCTTTAAATTTGAGGAAAACCGGCCGCAAAGCGCTTTCGGCATCTGTACCGTAATTTACTAAAAGCGTAATGGTGGTTTTGTGTTCGGGGAAATAGAACATATCGGCGCTGTAGCCCAAGTCTCTGCCTCTGTGGCCCAAACCATAATCTTTCGCCGGATCAAAAGGCCCATCTATATAATCCTTAAAAATACCCAAACCAAGATACTTGCGGCTTTCCATATTCTCTGCAAATTTCGTCATTTCATCCAGTGATGATTGTTTCAATAAAGTCTTCTTGCGAAATAAAGCATCTATAAATTTCTGCAGATCAAGCACATTGGAATAAACGCCGGTATAACCATTTCCGCTGCCGGTGTTGAAATTACTTACGTTTACAAGTGTTTGATTATTATACAGATCGTAATAGCCCTGCGCAATTTTTCCTTTCGGTAAATCCTGCTGCCAGTAATAAAAAGTATTATTTAAGCCAAGCGGCACAAAAATGCGTTCTTTCAGCAGATCTGCGTGGTTGCGTCCGGTAGCTTTATCAATGATCATGCTCACCAAAAGCGTATTGGTGTTGCTGTAACCGGAAGTTGAGCCATAAGCATAATCAGCAGGTTTTCCGTACACAAACTCCAGTAATTCCTCCTGTTTCCACTTTTTATCGGGGTGATTTAAAACCGCCAGGTAAAAGCCATTATCTGTAATTACATCGTAAATGCCGGTTGTATGATTTAAAAGGCTGCGCAAAGTGGCTTGCTCGGCGTTGTTTATCTTTTTCAGCATTTCCGGGTCCAGCCATTTGCTTATTTTTTCATCTAATTGCAAGTTTCCGTCCTCCACCAGTTTCATGGTTAAAGCGGCCATCATAATTTTGGTGAGGCTGGCTGTTTTGGCAACGGTACAAGGTGTAAATTTTGTCCCTTTATCAATGTCTGCATATCCGGCGCTGCCTGTAAAAAGCTTATTTTCAGCACGCACCAACACAGAAATTCCGGGCAAACCAAGTTTTTTATATTTATCTATAACTGCCTGTAATTGTGCTTCTTTGGGATGCGGAGCGGTTGTATCATTTGTCGCCAAAACGCAGGATTCCGAATCTGTCGGCTGTATTTCAGCATCGCGGCAGCTGTTTAAAAATATTGTTGCCGGAAGTATGGTTATGAGAAGTATTTTTTTGAACACGGTTGATTTCAATTAAAAATTAAAAATGAAGAATTAAAAATGCTTCGTCGCGTTGTAGGGGCGTATTGCATACGCCCAAAAGCGGAGAATTAAAAATCATTTCCTCCGCCAGAGTGCGGACTTTTCCATTTTCTCGGTCTTTTAATATCATTATTTAATTGATAGGCCAGGCCTATATGTAAGGCTGTATTAGGCAAAACAGGAACATATTGTTTAATGAATGGCGCTTGCAACCAGAATTGGTAGTTTGCGAAAATCCGTATGGGGTGAGCCAAATATATGGGATGTGTTTTTTTTCTTAGAAATTGATTCTTTTTAAATGTATATCCCAAACCAATGGCTGTACTTCCCATAAATTCAGGTTTGCCAAGGTTTGTTTTCTTTTCGTAAACGCCATCATTATTTAAAACAAGTATTTCTGTATGTGGAATGGAATGTACATAACCAGCGCCGGCCATGGCATCGAAACCCAAACCATTTTTAAGCTCGTACCTATATGCAAATTCGGAGTATAATTGCACCGCACTTTGTACAAAACGGTGGTGAAAAAAGCCAAGCTTTACCGTTTGCGACAATTGGTGTGTTTGGTTTTTATTGTATCGAAAAGCGGTTCCTACCATAATACCCGGATGTATTTTTTCGAATATCTGTCCCGGGCTGGTTGGCAAAGCCGAAGCGTTGCTGAAAGCGGAAACTATTAACGGGTAAGGCTGGAAAATTTTGCCTTTTTTAGCGCGGGTTGTATCCTGCGCGCTTAACAATAGCGGAAACAACAAGCTTAGAAAAATTGCTGCTAACTTTTTACATATATGCATAGCCAGAAAAATGCTTTAATGATGTAAAGATATAAATAATTGGCAATTGCAAAATGCACATTCCAAATTTGCCTCTATTTTCGAATTACAGTGTGCAGAATTTTGCCGCTTTTGAGCTTGTTATAAGCTGATTTTCTTGCGATAATTTTGAAAGGCTGAAGAATATCAAGGCAAACTTGGGATGAAACCTGGTTATTCGCACGCGTAAATACGCGCGCGAGTTAAGGATGGAATAAATTCCAACCCTACAATATTTGATCGTCCCTACTGGACTTGATTAACGCTCCGAACCAAGTTGCATAGGAACGATAAAATATTGTAGCAAGGGATTTCAATCCGTTGATGGCAAGAATTTTCTTAACTAAACGACATTGATTGTTAATTGGTAATTGAATTTACTTTCTGCAGTTTTCGCCTAAAAAGCGTACATACTCAATAATAAGTTTCAGCTCGTTTTCATCTTTTATTACCTCGGCGAAGGGAGGCATTTTTTTATTACCGTATGCAGCCGGGTTTTTAATATAAGCGGCCATTTGCTCATCGGTATATTTAAGGTGCGCCTGCTGCAGGTTGGCTACAGCCTTGCCATCTTTTCCATGGCACGAGCCGCAGGCGTAATGTTTGTACAGCTCAGCGCCCTGGGCTAGCCTTTTTTTTTACTTTTTGGGTTTGCGCCGGGATTATTAATCTGCGGTAACGATTTAAGGTACAGGTAAATAGCCTCAATGTCATTGTCATCCAGGTCGGAGAAGATACGCATTGGGTAGCGTATAACCCTGTTCTCGTTATCAATTCCCTGGCGCAATGCCTTGCTGAGGTCTTTCTCGGTCCAGCCGGCAAGCCCGGTTTCATGAAAAGTAAGGTTACGGGCCACAATTTTTTCGCCATCGGCACTGCGCATTTTTGAACCGCCGCCCATGTAACCTTTGGTATTTTCCGGGTTCATTTTGTCCAGTTTCATAAAATTGGCCGAGTGGCAATCGTAGCAGCCAATAATATCAATAAGATATTTGCCATACGCAACCTTATCGGTTACTTTGGGCGCTGCTATTTCCTTTTCAATATAAGGCATGGGTTTAAGCGTTTTAAGCGCAATTTTACCAATGCCGGTATATCTTGTTTTTGGCAGGCTTTGCGGTACGGGCTGTACCATATCGTCGTCCGAACGTAAAAAAGCAATTATGGCATCAATATCTTCATCAGCCAGGTTAGGTTTCTGCATAAACGGCGACATTTTACCGTTTTTCATGATTCCTGTGCGCAACAGGTATTTCAGTTCGCCATCACTATATTTTGTTATGGCATTATCGGGGTGCTGGGTTAAATTACTGGCATACACCTTACCCAGTATTTTAGGTATATCGGTAAGATGTGTTCCTGTAAGTTTCTCTGTAGCCTGATCATAATGGCAGGGTGAACAAGCCAGGCCTACAAGCTTTTCGCCCCTTTCAAGCTCTTCCGCCGGAACCTGTTTTGCATTGGTTTTCATTTCCTTTACAGGATAAGTGCTTTTACAAGCCTCTAACAATACCAAAACAATTAACAGCAAAAATACTATACCAAATGCAGGATTTCTCTTCATAGGTGTGATAAGGATAAACTATACCCTTGCAAAATATAAAAATTATGGGCTAAAAAATTATATACTCACAAATATAATAATTAATTTACGCTCTGCCAATATGCTCGTACCTGGCGCGTACAAACATAAATATGCCGTAAGCAACCAAACCAAGTGCTACAACGCCTAATAACAATGCGCCGCCTGTGTTTTGCAGGAAATCAAAAACCTGCCGCGTACCCTGCGCTTCCGATGCATTGTTGTGCATAGCCGCGCGCAGCAGAAAGTAGCCTAAAATAAACCACACAATTCCGCGTGCGGCATAACCAAGCTTACCGGCTCTGTCAAAAGCTTTTTGCTGTGTGGATTTAAGGCCATCATACGAAATATTTTTACGGTAATTGCCACTGTACGCTTTATAAACCTGGTAAATACCGGTGGCGAAAAAGCCAAGCGCCGCAAGGCCAACCAGCCACTGGCCCAATGGCTGCTCCAGCACGGCAGATACTACCATTTGCCTTGAATTTCCGCCACCACTGCTTTTGCCGTTAAAGATCAGCTTCAGTGCCGAAAAAGCCAAACCCAGGTAAGCCAGCCCGCTGAATGCATATCTCACCCTTGTAAACGATCCTTTGGCATCTTTACCTTTGCTTTCGGTATCTTTTATGGCTTGTATAAAGCGCCAGGCAACATAGCAAAGCAGGCCTATAACAATAATGGCAATTAAAACTTTGCCAAATGGCTGATCATAAATAAAGTTTACCGTGTTTTGCTTATCGGCCTTCTGCCCGCCAAGGCCAAAAGCAGCCATAAAGCTTAACAGGCCCAGCAAACAGTAAACAACACCTTTTGCCGCCAGCCCAACACTTGCAAAGCGTGAAACCCAGGCTGGCGATGTATTGGGTATATATTTTTTTGTAGATTCTGCTATGGACATAAAACTGGTTTTTATATCCACAGTAATTTTACAAATAGTAAAATGTTCAGAAGGTGAAAGGAATGATTGAAGGAATGTATGAATGAAAGAATATTAAAGTTACGGTATTAGTGATTTAATACACCTGATTATAGATTTTAACCATATAAGTATTATGATAAAATTAGTTTTAATTAAATTGCACTTTGGTATTGGCTGTAAATCGCTAATAAACAGCTACTTAAACTTCTGTATTATTCTCAGTGCTCAATACCCAATACTTTTCTCCTAATACTTATATAGTTTTAACGTGAACTTGGGAATTATTTCTGTGTATTTCAGCATTTTACAAGTATCCTAATGAAATTATTTGCTAAAAGAAATTATATGCACGCGTAAATACGCGCCAGCTGCGCGCTTTATTTCTGTTGATAGAAAAACTGGCTGAAATACGTTGCTGGCGCGCGTATTTACGCGTGCCATTGTCAACAAATTCCCGAGTTCACATTAATTTTAGTTAAAGGCTTTCTCAAAAGATGTTGTTATTTTCTATTTGAGATTCAATCCTAATTCTTGCCCTCCGTTGCCGGGCAGGCAACTTCTTTTGGCTTGAACCCAAAGAAGCAATTGCGAAGCATTCACGAATATAAGAATATTACAAATAAAATACATATGAGTAAAAGTTCAAGGCTGTAAATTACTGCGCTAAAATAGCTTTAAAGCATTTTCTACCTGCAAACCTAAAGGCAACCGGAGCCAAAATAAATTTGAAAATTGAAGATTTAGGGATGGCGAAGCAACTGCTTACTGATAATTGATGATTGATAATTGATCACTGATAAGCTGTTTTCTTAAGGACGTTCCAGCGCATTTTGCTCAGAATAACATGTTTATAAAGGTTGTTTTGTGTATTAGATTTCTTATTTCCCCATATCATTTACACTGAACCAAGCCCTGAAAGGGCGAAATAACCCATTCTGGAGCAACGCTCCAGGACAGCTCCGGCCGAAAATTACTTCAGCTTTACAGGTGTAACGGTGTAGCCTTGTTTTCTTAAGCCTTCCACCAAACCGTCTTTACCTGTTAAATGGCCAGCGCCTACAGCTATAAAAGAAGATTGCTGCGCCATTTGTGTTGGCAATAATTTCAACCAGTTACGGTTGCGGCTGTAGAGCAGTGTTTCCAGCTCTTGCGGCTTGTAAGTAGCATCGTAAATCATTTTATCGAGGCATATAAGGTCCTGCTTTTTGTAACAATGTATAGATTGTACTACTTCATCGCGGTTCTTATCAATATTCTTTACAAAATCAACCAGCATTTCTGCCTGGCGCGATTCGCTGTATTGCCCGAAAAGCGCGTGCAGCTGCACATCTACTGTTTCCAGCCCTTTCAGTGTTTTCTTTTTGGACAGCGCCAGCTGTTGCAGGTACATATCCATGCCTAATTCCCTGTCTTTATACTGAGGCTGCGGCATGCTCTTTTGCAGAAGGAACTGGTACAGCAGCAGGTTCACCGTCATAGGATTATACTGGTTAAAAGGCTCCAGCCCAACATTAATTAGTTTTTTCAGCTCGGCAGAAACCATCGCATAGTCTTCCGGCGAAAGCACCTGGTCCAGCGTTTTGGTGCCGGGCGCCATGGTTGCCGTCATTTTAGCCAGCGCGGCGGAGTCCAGCACAACTTCGCCAACAAGCGCTTCGGCAGCATCAAACTTTTGCCCTATTACAGGCAGCGAATCTAAAAACCGGTTGGTTAATAAGTGGTAAGTGCCAAATAAATAACTTGGCTTTTTCAGGTTCTTGCCCTTTACTTCCCACAAAAGCGCGTTGCTGTTTTGCTGTGCGAGGGCGCTAAACGGTAAAAAAGCAAGGGAAAACAAAAACAATAAAAAACGCATATAACGGTTTTGCATAAAATACTTCGGGTTTAAAATCGGCACTGCTAAATCAATTATTATGCTAAAAGCATTATAACAATAATTTCACTTGCAAATTAAATAACTTCGCACACTTTTACGGAAAATATGCCACATCCTTTACTACAGCTTAAACCCAAAAGAGACAAAGCCATATTGCAGCGCCACCCCTGGATTTTCAGCGGTGCGCTTGCCAAACCTGTAAAGGCAGAAGAAGGCGATATAGTTGAGGTACAAAGCCATGAAGGCAAAGTGCTGGGTTACGGTTTCTTTTCATCCAGAAGCCAGATAAGCTGCCGCATGTTCCACTGGAGCAATACCGCCGCAGATTTTGATACTGTTGAATACTGGCAGAATAAAATAAAGCGCGCGCTTGATCTTCGGCAAAGCCAGGTAATATCATCGCGCACAAATGTGTACAGGCTAATACATGCCGAGGGAGATTTTTTGCCTGGCCTTATTATAGATGTTTATGGCGAAGTTGCTGTGGCGCAGATACTGATAAAAGGTATTGAAAAACGTAAAGCATTTTTGAAGGAAGCCTTATATGCGCTGGGTTTTAAAAACGTATTTGTAAAAGCTAAAAGCAGCAGCCATGTGCTGGAAGATATTGAAGCGCAAAGCGGCTGGCTTGTGGGTGAAGCGCAATCGCCCATTGAAGTGCTGGAGAATAACCTGCGCTACGAAGTTGATTTTATTGACGGCCAGAAAACAGGTTTTTTTATAGATCAGCGCGAGAACCGTGCTTTGCTGGGCAGGCTGGCGCAGGGCAAAAAAGTGCTCAATACATTTAGTTATACAGGCGGTTTCAGTATTTCGGCATTGGCAGGTGGCGCTACCGAAGTGCATTCTGTAGATATTTCTGCAGATGCGTTACAGGTTTGCGACCGTAATGTTGAGCTTAATTTTCCCGGTACGCAGAAACACAAAAGCATAGTGGCCGATTGTTTCGACTTCCTGAAAGATATGCCTGAGAACGAATATGATATAATTATTTTAGATCCGCCTGCTTTTGCCAAACATGCCCGAGCGGTAGATAACGCCAGCCGCGGTTACAAGCAGATTAGTTTACAGGCTTTCCGCAGAATAAAGCCAGGCGGTTTGGTGTTTACTTTTTCCTGCTCGCAGAATATTTCGAAAGATCTTTTCCAGAAAATAGTTTTCGGCGCTGCTGCGGATGCTTACCGAAATGTGCGTATTGTACACCAGCTGCATCAACCGGCAGATCATCCCATAAATATTTACCACCCGGAAGGTGAGTATTTGAAAGGTTTGGTGCTTTGGGTGGAGTAAGGGAAGTAATTAAAAATGTAATATGGCATTAATGAAATAATAATAGAAGAAATGATGGTGATTGCCCAATTTATATTAGGTCACCTCTAAAAGCCTTAAAGTCAAGGCGTGCAGAAAATTTAAAACCGGCTACACACCAACCGTACCAGGGCAATATTATGTTAGAATTAATTTTACTACAGGTTGCTATACCCAAGACAATGTAACACTTAACGATTTTGCACCCAATACCTCTATTTCCATTGCCAATGGCACAACTACAGGTTATTATTGTCCAGGATCAACGGTTTTAATAACAGGCAGTACTCAATCCGGGCAAACAATACAATGGTATGAAGAAATTAATGGTGTGGGCGTTGCTATTCGGGAGCAACAAATACTTATTATTCAGCTACTGCAACCGGCACTTTTTATTATGTTGCTACTAAAACCACTGCACCGGCTTGTACGGCCAAATCTGCCAATATTTTAATTACAGAACCGCCAGCTTTAACTATTTCAGCAGGTACGTACAATTCAAGCACAGGTACTGCCCCGGTATGTGTTGATGCCGCTTCTGCAGCGTATTATAATTTTACTCTCAATAAATATAAATGGTTTAAAGATGGCAGCGCTATTACTGGTTGGACACCTGCATCAAGCCTAAGCTCTGCTACTGCTGGTTATTATCATGCTGCCGCTGAAAAATGTGTAGATGATGTAGTTTCTAATATTGTAAAGATTGGGCCTGACTGTAGTTATTATACAAGCGGTTCTTTTACTCCATTGACTAATATTTATACTACAAACTTTACCACATCTCCACCTTTGGCTTTAACCGGAAATATTGTTTTTGATGGCGATATTATTATAAAAAAGGGAGTTACTGTTACGCTTGATAATGCCACCTTAATAACTACACCTTGTACCAGAATCACCCTTGAAAAGGGCGATTTAAGCACTAATGGAGGTAAGCTAATCATTAAAAACGGCACTGCCATAAGCAGCTGCGGCACATGGGAAGGTATAGTTGTAGAGGGTATCGCAAATCTCGGCAAATCTGGCACTGATAAAGCTAAACATGGCACTTTAGAGATAAACAGTCCTTCGGGCTCTAGTACAGGTGCAGGTACCCAAAACAGATTAAACGATGCATTAACTGCCATTAGATCTATAGACGGCGGCAACCTGAATATTGATAAGATAGATTTTAATTATAATGATAAGCACATTGTAATTGAAGAATATACTATTACCGACCACGATGCTGTAATTAGGAATGCTAATTTTGGTCCGCTCCAAAACATGAGGCCATACACAACTTGCACTAATCTGTTGCCTTTTTACCCTGTTAGCAGTAGCGCACCTGCAATGGTGTATATAGAAAATGCCGGTGGTATTGAAATAGGTACAGCAACAGGAGCAAATACGTTTAAACCTGGTAATCATCTTAATCGAGTTGATGGAATTGTTATAGTTGACGGTAAAAAATTTGGCAGGACCTATAGCGTACGCTTAAGGAACAGCGAGTTTGATGGCATGATTGCTACCGGCCTGTATGCTAAGAGTGGCGAATATTTATAAGCCGAATACAATACCTTTGGCGGAACAAATGTTTTTACCCCACACCCTATTACCGGTATTTACTTAAAAGATGTAGAATCGGCTACTATTGGCGGCAGCCAATATACCGGTAATATATTCAGGCGCCTGGTCAGCGGATTAGAGTATTACGGTACCACAAGCACCAGTAAATTTGTAGATTATAATTTTTTCGAATATAATAATCATGCAATTGTAGCTGCGCCAGATAGATACCCGATAACAGGTGGACTAACAAATCCCGGCTCGCCAATTAATATTTCTACAGGTGTCATAAAATTAAAAATAAACTGCAATAAAATTTGGGACAATTGGTATGGTATTGTGGGTTCTGGTAATTTAGTTGACCAGGGAACTTCTTCTGCAGATGCAGGCAATAACTTTAATAAAGGGCTACCAGGTGGTGGCAGCAGTTGGACTAATCCATCAAGCAATTCAAATGTTGATATTTTTTGGATTAACAATTCAACAGTTACAACAAATTTCTATTATTATAAGGATCCATTTGGATCCATTTTTATAGATGAAATAATAAACGGTCTGTTCGAGATAAACTATGTTCAGTATGTAAATGGCACTACTGCATCGGGTATTTTAGGGAATAATTTTAGCACAGCATTCAATACTAATAATCTTACAACGTGTTATGGTCAATGGAAAAAAGATCCAACCGAAATAGGAGAAATACAACCTAAAGCTGAAGCAATACAGGTTTATCCAAACCCATCTATGAATATATTTACCATTGCACTGCCGGAAAGCAGCCTGCAAAAAGAATATATTTTGGAAGTAACCGATATGCTGGGTAGAAGAATATACACGCAGAGGTTGACCCACATAACCAAAACACAGCTGAATGCGGAAAGCTGGAGCCACGGCGCTTACCAGTTGCGCATTACAGAAAAGGATGGTAAAACATACCAGCAGCGCATTATAAAACTGAAATAGTTAATTTTTTTATACAAAACTCCGGCAGTTTATCTGCCGGAGTTTCTCTATTAAATCTTTTACCGATAAATTTACCTAAATTAGCATCATTATGCTCATGCGCCATATACACTTTTCCCTAAAAATACTTTTATTGCTTTTGCTATGCAATACTGCGCAGGCGCAACAAGGCAACGTATGGGCCTTTGGCTATAAAACGGGTTTGGATTTTAATTTCAGCCCCCCCAAAGTAATTAATACCAGTGTTAGGGATCCTCAAAATGCTTATGCAAATCTCGTTGCTGAGAGTGCAGCAAGTGGTGCAACAAGCATTGCAGATTGTAATGGAAAGTTACTTTTTTATGGTACGCCGGCAGAAATTTTCAATAGAAACCATAAACGCATGCCTAACGGTTTATTGCCAAGATACAGGGGTTCAGTAGCAGATAAGGTTACAATTATACCTGTACCGGGAGATTCATCAAAATATTACTACCTGCATCCGCAAGTGAAAGGTTCCTATTATAACCCGGCTGACAGCGGATTATATTACAGTATAGTTGATATGACTTTAGATAGCGGCCGTGGAGATGTTGTAAAAAATTCCATGGTAAAAGTTCACGATTTAGGTACAAATTCATTTACTATAATTAAGCATTCAAATAATAAGGACCACTGGATAATTTCACCAACATATACGCCAGGTAAATATATTGTCCAGTGCATTACAGCAACCGGTATTGCATCTACAGATACCCAAACCGTAAGTTTACTTACAGGGCGAGCAGGCCATGTTAAAGCGAACAATAAAGGCGATAAAATATTAGTATATGGCATGGTAATGAACTCAGTAAGGGCAGCCTTACTCAATTTCCATAAAAAGACGGGCGTTATATCAAATCCACGCACTTGTTTTATTGGTAATGCTACTGATGAGCAAAGTACTGTTGGCGCAGAGTTTTCTGCCAATGATTCATTTTTTTACCTTTCATCGCACGGATTTACAGGCACTACTAAGACCATAGATAAGATATGGCAATATGAAACGTATGCAAATAATTTGGAAAAAACCCGTACAGCAATTTCATCTTTTGAAAATAGTGGAAGAAAAAGTGTTAAATCATTGCAAATAGGCCCTGATAATAAAATCTACATAGCGGCTTATTTCGATAGTTTTTTAAGTATTATTCATCAACCCAATAGAAAAGGAAAAAACTGTAATTACAAAAAAGATGAAATTGATCTCAGTCCAAACTATATGGGATATGTTATGCCAAGTATTTATTTCCCTGTTAAAAACATTGATTTTCGCATAAAAGCAGGCTGTACAGATACCGTAAGGTTCACTAATTTATCCGATACAAGCTATTTCAAAAGTTTCAAATGGTATTTCGGTGATGGAGACAGTTCACTTAAATACAGCCCAAAACATGCCTATAAAAAATCAGGTAAATATTTCGTTAAGCTTTTAGGAGTTAATGAGTGCGGCGCCAAACAATGGTACACTGATACAATAGAAGTTTGGGTTCCTGCAAAGCCGGGTTTCAACAAAGATACGGTTATTTACAGTTGCGGGCAGGCGATTTTATATCTTTCCTCCACATCCAAAGATTCAACGCAACATTACAGCTATACTTTCGGCGACAGCCTCTCTGCAGATACAAGCATAAATCCCGTACACATATATTACAATAGCGGGAAATACTTACTCAAACAAGTGGTAGATAACGGCTATTGCAAAGATTCCATAACGGATAGCGTAACCATCAACATAGAAGCATTTCCACAGGCAGATTTTACAGCGCTGCAAACAAAAGGCTGCACACCTTTTACTGTACAATTAACTAACCAAAGTACAGATGCATTCCACTACAAATGGTTATTAGATAATACAACAGATACCGCACAATCACCAATATATACTTTTACAGATACTGGTTTCCACAGCGTAACATTACTCGCATATAACAACCAGGGCTGTATAGATTCTATAATTAAAGACAGCTTTATTTATGTAAGCCCGCAACCCAAACCACAGTTTGCACACACTACCAAAAAAGTATGCGAAGGCATAGAAGCAACATTCTTAAACCAAAGCTTTTTTTCCACTAACTATATATGGAATATTGATGGCAAAACAGATACTTCAACAAATCCTGTTTATACTTTCCGAGGGAATGGCGATTTCAAAGTAGCACTAACCGCTATTAATCCTTATTGCCAGACCACAGACACACAAACAATACACATCACACTCCCTGATACTGTTAAATCGATTTTCAGTTCCGATAAAAAAGCAGGTTGCCCGAATACAGAAATTACATTCATCAACCAAAGCAAACACAGCATAAAACAAACCTGGTATTTCGGCGATGGCGATACATCAACTATTTTTTCACCAAAGCATATATACAATTCCGCAGGCAAATACAATGTAAGTTTGGTTAGTTACAGTTCGGAAGGTTGTAAAGATTCAGTTACGCTAATGGATTACATCCATATTTTACCATACCCGGAAGCATTATTTTCAACAGACAGCGGCACTTACACCTGCGAAAGAGTGACTTACACTTACGATAATAAATCTACTCACGCGGACAGTTTCCGCTGGAGTTTTGGCGATGGCTCGCCCATACAAATAACTTACGCACCGGGATCATTAACGCACAGCTACGGCAAAAGCGGAGAGTATAAAATTACCATTACCGCTTTCAACGGCTATTGTATAGATACAGCCGTAATCCTGCAACAGGTAAACTTACGCAAACCGCCAATTGCAGATTTCACTATAGAAAACA
>DAIUCM010000039.1:0-27883 GCA_036846145.1 Bacteroidota bacterium | reverse complement strand
CATTAATACATTATTGCATTAATACATTGAAACTACAGCTGCGCGGCAATAAGCAAATCTATTTCTTTATACTGGATTCCGAATCGCTCGCTGATGTGTTTATTGGTGAGGTTTCCTTTATAAATATAAACGCCATGGCGGACGCCATCCATATTCCACAGGTAATTTTTAATGCCGCCGTAATCGCCGATATCCAATAAAATAGGGGCGAAAATATTGCTGAGCGCATAAGATGCCGTTCTGGCCACACGGCTGGCAATATTCGGTACGCAATAATGTATTACGCCATGTTTTTCGAAAATAGGGTGCGTATGGTTTGTTACCTGCGATGTTTCGAAACAGCCGCCCTGGTCTATACTCACATCTACTATTACGGAACCGGTTTTCATTTCCATCACCATTTCTTCCGAAACTATACAAGGCGTGCGGCCGCTGTTTGCCCTGATAGCGCCAATCACCACATCGGCAGATTTTAACGCCTTTAATAAAATATTAGGATGCATAATTGATGTATAGATACGCAATCCTAAATCATTCTGTAACCGGCGAAGCTTATATATAGAATTATCGAAAACTTTTACAGCTGCGCCTAAACCTAATGCTGCTCTTGTAGCGAAATGGCCAACTGTACCGGCGCCGAGAATTACAACTTCACTTGGCGGAATACCGGAAATACCGCCCAGCATTACGCCTTTCCCATGATTGATATTGCTTAAATATTCAGCAGCGATTAGTACAGATGTGCTTCCGGCAATTTCACTCATGGCTTGTATTACAGGTAACACGCCGCCTTCATCGCGCATATATTCAAAACAAATGGCGGTAACTCTTTTCTTGATAAGCTTTTTTATCTGCTCATCTTTCAGCATTGCCAGGTGAAGCGCCGAAATAATGGTTTTTCCTTCTTCGATCATCTCAATTTCTTCCATACTGGGGAAGGAAACTTTCATGATGATATCGCACTTGTAAATTTCTTCTTTGGAATAAGTAATTTTTGCGCCCGCATCTTCGTAATCTCTATCGTAAAACTTGGCTTCTTTTCCTGCGCCTGCTTCAATAAATACTTCGTGGCCGCTGCTAACCAATAAATGCGCTGCTTGTGGTGTTAAGCCTATACGGTTTTCCTGGAAAGTTGTTTCCTTTGGAATGCCGATACGCATGGCGTTGGAATGTTTGGCTTTTACCATAACAGGCGCTTCCTGCGGTGTTAACATGGCTTGTTTAGCGATCTCGTAAAATCCGGATTTTGTGCTCATTTTGTGCAGCTGGCTGTTTACGCCTATAAAATTAAGTATTTTTTATTCTCCGGCAAGTTATTTCCCGGGCAAAATCTTCTACAATTGTTAATGTTATGTCCAGATAATCATCTTGTATAAACGGTAAAGCCAGTTCCGGCCACTCTATAAATACGTAATTACCAGAATCTAAGTATTCAACAAAACCAATCTGGTGCAACTCTTCTGTTTGGTTTAAACGATAAAGGTCGAAATGATAAATTGTTTCAACTCCTGTATATTCATGTACCAGCGAAAAAGTCGGGCTGCTAACGGTTTCTTCCACCTGCAAAATCTCAGCGAAAGCTTTTATAAGCGCCGTTTTACCCGCTCCCAAATCGCCGTTAAGAATAAAAATCCTGTTTTGAGGAAATTGTTCTAAAATTTCTGAAGCAACTTTTTTTAGTTCAGCTAAATTCTTAGCTTTCCATATATATGAATGCATAAAAAATGCTTTTCAATGATCAATTATCAATAAACAATTACCAATTGGGTCCTGGCAGAGTTTCTCAAAGAGGACTTTGCGCAGTCGGAGCGCTGAATGCGCAGAGTCCCTTTTAGGAGACTCTGCCGGGGCAGCGTAGAATAGAATGACGTATGATGTTGATTTTGCAAAATTACATATATGATTGGGCTGAAAAATGGTTTAGCATGATGTTAAAGCAAATTCCTTTTTCTTATGAATCCGTAATAAATCCAGCTCTGTCAAAATATTCCTTCCTGAAAAAGATCCAGATCAAAAAATTTACTTCGAAACAAGACAGAGTTGACAACTTTTGAAAAGTTGTCAACTCGCTCAGACTTGCATATATCACTTGCCTGGAAAATGCTTTCATTTCCACATTTTCATATTTTCACATCTGCACATAAAAAAATTGGCACATTGGCTAATCGGCACATTGGCACATTAGACTTTCGTCTGCATCGTAATCACAGGGATGATCATTTCCTCCAAACTTAAACCGCCATGCTGGAACGTATTTTTATACATATTTACATAATGGTTGTAATTGTTGGGATAAACGAAGAAGAAATCTTCCTTAGCAAAAGCATAACTGGTGCTAACGTGCGGTTTCGGCAAGCCGGCATCTTCAGGTTTTGAAACGGCAAAGACTTCCTTAGCCTGGTAATTTAAATTTTTGCCGTTTTTGTAGCGCAAATTTGTCGTTGTATCCCTGTCGCCAACAATGCGCGATGGTTTTTTTACCAACACAGAGCCATGATCTGTAGAAACCACGATATTCGCTTTTTTCTCGGCAATTTTTTTCAGCATCTCGTGCAGCGGCGAGTGCTCGAACCATGTACGAACCAATGACCGGTATGCGCTTTCGTCTTCAGCCAGCTCTTTAATTACTTCCATTTCTGTACGAACGTGCGAAAGCAGATCTACGAAATTATAAACGATCACATTCAGCTTGTAATTCTGCAGGTTATTCATGTTTTCCAGCAATGTTCTGCCGGCATTAAGGTTGGTTATCTTATTGTAAGAGAATTTAATATCTTTACGGGCGCGCTGCAAATAATCCTTAAGGAAATCTTCCTCGAACTGGTTTTTGCCGCCTTCATCTTCATCGTTGAACCATTTGTTGGGATATTTTTTCTGAATTTCAGCCGGCGTTAAACCGGCGAAAATGGCATTGCGCGAATAATTTGTTGCAGTAGGTAAAATGCTGAAATAGGCTGTATCTTCCTGTATCCTGAATAATTCGGCAAACCGTGGCTGTAAAGCTTTCCAATGATCGTAACGCAAATTATCTATCAATATAAAATAAACCGGCACATCCCCATCCAGCAAAGGCAAAATCTTCTTATTCAGCAAAGTATGCGAAAGTACAGGAGTTTGCAGCATGTTCGGATTCTTGATCCAGTTGAAATAGTTTTTATCTACGAAGCGCGCGAAATTACTGTTAGCTTCTGTGCGCTGTGTATCAAGCACAAAGCGCATTCCTTCCGCTGCCGATTTCGATAATTCCATATCCCAATGCACAATTTTCTTGTACACTTCAATCCATTCGTCAGCATCCAGGTTTTCATTTACACGCATAGAAAGCTGCGCGAAATCCTGCTGGTATTGTGTAGTAACTTTTTCACTTACAAGACGTTTGTTTTCCAGCAACTTCTTGATAGACAACAATATCTGCTTCGGATTAACCGGTTTTATAAGATAATCGGAAATCTGCGAACCAATGGCGTCATCCATCAAAAATTCCTCTTCGCTTTTGGTGATCATTACAATCGGCACATCGGGCTGTATTTCCTTAATTTTCACCAGCGATTCCAAACCGCTTAAACCGGGCATATTTTCATCGAGGAAAACAATATCGTAATGGCTCTCCTGAGCATGTTCAATGGCTTCGTCGCCGCTTTTGGCCTGTGTAATTTCGTAGCCTTTATCTTTTAAAAAAAGAATATGCGGTTTCAGTAATTCAATTTCATCGTCTGCCCAAAGGATTTTTCCGTTCATGTTTTTTCAGTGATCAGTTACCAATAACCAGTAACCAGTTATAAAAGAGTAAGTTTTTAGTTTGTAACGTAATTTTTTTGCGTTTACATATATATGTATGTAGAAAATGTTTTTATGTTTTTAATTATCTGATTTTCCAATTTCCATAATTCACAGGGCGTTGCTCTGTGCTGGCATATTCGCCCTTTCAGGGCTTTGGAATGGTTACAAAAATAAGTAAAGCATTTTTCTGGCTTTGCATATATGGAAATTTATAAAAATGTTCGTTAGTAATACTAATCCGGGCATCTTTTTTCAACCTTCTAAATCTATTTCTATATATAGCTCACATAAAAAATGATTCGTATCGCAAAAGAGTTGACATCTTTTGAAATTTGTCAACTCGCTAACATTCTTGCGGGTCGCGAAGCAATTTTCCAATGTTTCAATTTTTCAATTTTGCAATCCAATTGCCACATTGGCTAATTGGCATATTGGCACATTAACCTTAGCTTTGCGGCATATTTCGGCCTTTTGACAAAAATAAAGATATTTAACGATCCTGTTTACGGATTTGTACGCCTGCCAAAAGATATTATTTTCCAGCTTGTGGAACATCCTTATTTCCAGCGATTAAGGAGAATAAAGCAACTGGGCATGACGCATTATGTTTACCCGGGCGCTTTGCATACCAGGTTCCATCATGTTCTGGGCGCGCATCATCTGCTCTCGCTGGCGCTGGAAAGCTTAAAATCAAAAGGCATAAAAATCAGCGATGAGGATTGTGAAGGCGTTTCCATGGCGGTGCTTTTACACGATATTGGCCACGGACCATTTTCGCATGCGCTGGAAAATGTACTGGTAAAAGATATTCATCACGAGGAAATTTCGCAGCAGTTCATGCATTTTTTCAACGATGCATATAATGGAAGGCTTGAAAATGCTTTGGCTATCTTTAATGGCACGCACCCGAAAAAATTTCTTCATCAACTGGTTAGCAGCCAGCTTGATGTGGACCGGTTGGATTACTTAAAACGCGATAGTTTTTATACCGGCGTAAGTGAAGGCGTTATTGGCAGCGACAGGATTATTAAAATGCTGCATGTTGTTGATAACGAGCTTGTAGTAGAAGCAAAAGGCATTTACAGCATAGAGAAATTTTTACTTGCGCGCAGATTAATGTACTGGCAGGTTTACCTCCATAAAACCGTTTTAAGCGCGGAACAAATGCTGATAAAAATTTTACAACGCGCACAGGAACTCGCTCTAAAAGGTGAACAGCTTTTTGCCACGCCGGCCTTCGGTTTCTTCCTCAACCAGCAAATTTCCAAAGCCGATTTTAAGTCAAATTCCAAAGTTTTAGATACCTTTGCTCAGCTAGACGATTACGATGTGCTTGCCTCTATCAAAACCTGGATGCAGCATCCTGATTTTGTGTTATCTACGCTGTGTAAAAAGATGATTAACCGCCATTTATACAAATGTATCTTCCAGAATACGCCGTTTACGCCGCAGCAGGTTAATTTGTTGCAGCAGCAGGCCGCCGATACATATAATATACCGGTGGAAAATGCTTCGTATTTTGTATTTACAGATATGGTTCAGAACAGCACATACTCCGCCGATAGCATTGCCATAAATATTATGCTCGATGAAAATAAAGTGCGCGATATCGCTGAGGTTTCCGACCAGTACGATCTGCATACTTTAACAAGGAAAGTTACCAAGTATTTTCTTTGTTACCCGAAAGAGTTAAACACTGTTAACATATTATAAGCCATGGAGATAACTGTAGCACAACTGGCAGCCATGGTGGCAGGGGAAATTGAAGGAAACGCCAAAGCGAAGATCAGCACCTTTTCTCCTATTGAAGAAGCGCAGGAAGGCTCATTAAGCTTTTTATCGAACCCGAAATACAAGGATTTTTTATACACCACAAACGCTACAGCCGTATTGGTAGATAAAAATTTTGTTGCCGAGCAGGAAATAAAAACAACGCTGATTCGTGTAAGCGATGTTTACAGCACTTTATCCGGGCTTTTAGATAAATTTAACGAGGCGCAGAAAGATAATAAAACCGGAATTGAACAGCCTTGCCATATAGCTAATAGCGCAAAAATAGGTTCAGATGTTTATGTAGGCGCTTTTGCTTATATTGGTGAAAATGTGGAAATTGGCAACGGCACAAAAATCTACCCGCAAAGCTATATTGGTAATAATGTTGTAATTGGTGAAAACACAACAGTTTATCCCGGCGTAAAAATATATGCCAATTGCGAAATTGGCAACAACACCATTCTGCACGCAGGCTGTGTAATTGGCAGCGATGGATTTGGTTTCGCGCCGCAGGCAGATGGTTCTTATAAGAAAGTGCCGCAAACCGGTAAAGTAATTATTGGCAGCGATGTAGAAATTGGCGCTAATACAACTATAGATCGCGCAACCATCAAAGCAACGGTTATAGAAGATGGCGTAAAGCTGGATAATTTAATTCAGATTGCGCATAATGTAGAAATCGGCCGGAATACCGCAATCGCTTCACAAACAGGCATTAGCGGCAGCACCAAACTTGGCAGGAACTGTGTAATCGGCGGCCAGGTTGGTATAGTTGGGCATATAACTATTGCAGATGGCACGCAGATCGGCGCGCAAAGCGGTATAGCGAAAGCCATATCTGAACCTAAGAAAAAATGGTTTGGCTCGCCTGCAGATGAGTTAAAAAATGCTTTAAAATCTCAAATAATTTTCAAAAAATTGCCTGAGCTGTATAACCGTATTCAGCAGCTTGAACAAGCAATAGAAAAGTAATGATAGATCCGAAAGAAATGAATTCGAAACAATGTACAATAAAGGAAGTGCTTTCCATTTCCGGTGTAGGCTTGCATACCGGCCAGGAAGTTACGCTTACCTTCAACCCGGCGCCGGAAAATCACGGATATAAATTTCAGCGTACAGATTTGCCGGATCAGCCAATTATTGAAGCAGATGTAGATTACGTAGTTGACCTCAGCCGCGGAACAACGCTTGGCAAAGGCGATGCGCGCGTAGCAACCGTAGAGCATGTTTTAGCTGCTTTGGCCGGCCTGGAAATTGATAACTGCCTGATACAGATGGATGCGCAGGAAACGCCGATTATGGATGGCAGCGCGCAGGTTTTTGTTGATGCTTTGTTAAAAGTTGGCATTGTTGAACAACAGGCAGAACGCGAATATTACGAAGTTCCTCACAATATACATTACTCCGAGCCTGAACGTGGTGTAGAAATGATTGCCATGCCGCTTGATGGTTTGCGCATGACGGTAATGGTAGATTACAACTCAACTGTTTTAGGCAGCCAGCACGCATCAATTACTGATATTCAACAGTTTAGGAGAGAAATTGCAAGCAGCCGTACTTTCTGCTTTTTGCATGAGCTGGAAGAACTGCTGAAACACAATCTTATTAAAGGCGGCGATTTAAACAATGCCATTGTAATTGTTGACCGAAAAGTGAGCTCTGAAGAATTGGCACACCTGTCAAAACTATTCGGTAAAAAACATATTGAGGTTCAGGCAGAAGGAATTCTGGATAATGTAAAACTGCGTTACCAGAATGAGCCGGCACGACATAAATTGCTTGATCTTATTGGTGACCTGGCGCTGGTTGGCGTTCCAATTAAAGCGCAAATTATGGCTGCGCGTCCTGGTCATGCTGCGAATGTTGCTTTCGCGAAGAAGATCAAGAAAAGCATGCAGAAACGCAAGCGCGATGCTTTAACGCCGGTTTACGATCCTGCTCAAAAGCCAATTTACGAGAGTAAAGATATCATGCGCTTTCTGCCGCACAAGTATCCGTTCCTCTTTGTAGATAAAATTATAGAAATTTCGCCTAAGCATATTGTTGGCGTTAAGAATGTTACGGTTTCCGAATATTTTTTTCCGGGCCATTTCCCTAACGATCCCATCATGCCGGGCGTCTTGCAGATTGAAGCCATGGCACAGGTTGGCGGCGTAATGATCCTCAGCGATATTGAAGATGCTGATAATTACGCCACCTTATTTATGAAGATCGAAAACGCAAAATTCAAGGACAAAGTTGTTCCCGGCGATACTATGCTTATTCGGATGGAGCTTTCAGCGCCTGTCCGGAGGGGAATTTGTATGATGAAAGGTCAGGTTTTTGTAGGCAATAAAGTTGTTACCGAAGCTGAACTGATGGCTCAAATTGTTAAAAAGAAATAAGCGCGAAGATATTTATGCATCAGCCTTTAGCTTACGTACATCCGCAGGCAAAAATAGCACAAAACGTTGTAATAGAACCTTTTGTTACCATACATAAAGATGTGGAAATTGATGAAGGAACCTGGATCGGCTCGCACGTTACCATTATGGAAGGCGCGCGTATCGGCAAGAACTGCCGTATTTTTCCGGGCGCTGTAATTTCCGCAATTCCGCAGGATCTTAAGTTCAAAAACGAGGAAACGCTAACTGTAATTGGCAATAATGTTGTTATCCGTGAATACGTAACCGTTAACCGTGGCACGCGCGATAAAAACAAGACCGTAGTTTGCGATAACGCACTCCTTATGGCTTACGCGCACATTGCGCACGACTGCAACATCGGTAAAAACTGTATTATTGCAAATGCTGTAAATATTGCGGGACACGTAAAAGTTGGCGATCATGCTATTATTGGCGGCTTAAGCGCTGTGCACCAGTTTGTTAACATTGGCCAGCATTGTATGATTTCCGGTGGTTCTCTTGTACGTAAAGATGTACCGCCATACACCAAAGCTGCGCGCGAGCCACTTAGCTTTACCGGCATCAACTCCATTGGTTTACGCAGAAGAGGTTTTACCAGCGAAAAAATAAACGAAATACAGGAAATTTACCGTTATCTTTATCTTCGCGGCCACAACATCACCAAAGCATTAGGCATTATTGAAGCTGAATTACCTGCTTCCGCAGAGCGTGATGAGATCATCAGTTTCATCCAGCGTTCCGATCGTGGTGTTATGCGTGGGTATAGGAATTAGAAAGAATTGAAAAATTGGAAGATTAAAAAATTGAAAGATTTTGCTTTCGCCTACTTTCAATTAATATCGAACCATTTTTTAGCAATAGTATGTGGAAATTATTTGACAAATTTTGCTTTTGCCAATTTCAATTTTTACTAAAGCATTTTTTGTAATAATGATATATGGAAATAAATTAAAAGTTTCCGTAACGCGAAGCAATTTTTCAATCTTTTAATCTTCCAATCTTTCAATTCATAAGTGGAAATAATCCTTCAAAATATTGGTAAAAAGTTTGAGAGAAGCTGGATTTTCAGTGAGGTAAATTACACATTCAAATCAGGTAAAAAATATGCCATCCTGGGAAGCAACGGCAGTGGTAAATCTACTTTACTCCAGGTAATTTCGGGCTATATTTCACAAACCAAAGGCGATATTTTCTATATAAAGGAAGGTAAAAAAATAGTTCCGCAGGGCTTCTATAAATATATTTCTCTTGCCACACCATACCTCGATTTGCCAGAGGAATTAACGCTTATTGAAATGCTAAGCTTTCATGCGCGGTTCAGGAAGCCATATTTACCTTTTGATGGAATAATTGAGAGGCTTTACTTGCAGAAAGAGATCAATAAACAGATAAAAGATTTTTCAAGCGGCATGCGGCAGCGTGTAAGGCTTGGGCTTGCGCTTTTATATTCCAGCGAAATAATTTTACTTGATGAACCTACAACACACCTGGATAGCGCAGGTATCAGTTGGTATCTGCAATTGATACAGGATTTTACAGCCGATCGCTGCCTGATAATTTCATCTAACCAGCTCGAAGAATACAGCTTTTGCGATGAAAATATTCTGGTAGAAAATTACAAATCGGTACCATTAAAAAAGATAAATATGTAGCTTGCTTAAACGCGTTATGACAAACTATTTTTAAGCAATAATATATATGCAACAGCTTATTTATAAGCAATTTACAAAATAAAACACGTACACCGAACAATAATCCGGCAATAAAAACAACTGTTTATAATCATTCTAAATTAAAGCATTTACAAAAAACTTTCTGTAAATGCACGAATGAAAATGATGGTTATTAGCTTTGCGCGGATTAAATTTGCAACCAAATACGCACAATATCGCAAGACATGATGAAAACACTGCACAGTGCATTATTAAAGTTCACGCTTTTACTTTTCAGCTTCGCAACATTCTATACAGCAAATGCAGCTGATCCGCAGAAAGGAAAAGATTTATTTATCACCAATTGTTCTTCCTGCCACGACCCTAAATTCGAAGGAGTTCTTATTGGTCCAAACCTAAAAGGCGTTAAAAGCCGCTGGAAAGATGAAAAAAAATTATATGCCTTCATAAAAAACAGCCAGGCTGTAATACAAAGCGGCGACTCTTATGCAAATGGCGTTTATAAGCAGTTCAACGGCGTATTAATGCCTCCGCAGCCAGTTAACGACGAAGAAATCGGTGATATCCTTGCGTTTATTGATGCAGGTGTTATTGATGGGCCACCTAAACCGCCAACAGGCGGAGCAAGCTATGCGCCGGTGCCGAAAGATGATACCTGGCTGCGCTGGATAGGGTTAGGTATTTTAGCCCTTTTGCTGCTTGTATTCTTCCTTTCTTCCAAACTCCTGAAAAATGTTTTCGGCCTGAATGTAAGGGATAACTCAGAAGATGATACGCAGAAAAAACGCGGTTTCAACGTTTATAATATCAATGCTATTATTTTCCCTATATTCTTTGTTTTATGGTTTGGCTTAATGTTATGGGAAACCGGCATACACACCACGCCTGAGTTTATGCGTCCGGAAGCAGCAAGCGATACCGGCGTAGAGATCGACCGTTTGTTTAACATGACCTTAATTGTTACAGGAATTGTTTTTGTACTTACACAGATACTGCTTTTCTGGTATGCTTTCCGTTACAGGCATAAAGACGGTAAAAAAGGTTACTATTACCCGCACAACAATACTGTTGAGTTTATATGGACTTCTATACCGGCGGTAGTACTTGCAGCACTCGTATTATATGGTTTTAAAACATGGCAGAAAGCAACCGGCAACCCGGATAACAATCCACTCACTGTAGAAGCGTATGCCAAGCAGTTCGACTGGACTTTCCGCTACCCGGGCCCGGACGGTAAGTTAGGCCGAACCGATTTCATGAAAATTGATGGCGGAAGCAATCCACTGGGAATCGATTTTTCTGACCCTGCTTCGCATGATGATTATCTTGTAACAGAGCTGCATTTACCTGTTAACCGTGATATTTACCTGAAATTACGCTCACAGGATGTTACACACGCAGCTTACCTGCCGCATTTCCGTTCACAAATGTATGCGAACCCTGGTATGGATACCCGTATGCGTTTTATGCCAACCATTACCACCGCGCAAATGCGTAAAAACATTGGCAACCCTAATTTTAATTACGAGCTTGCCTGCAACCAGCTTTGTGGAGCAGCGCACTGGAACATGCGCCGCGTGGTGGTTGTAGAAGAAGAAAACGAATTCCAGAACTGGCAGAAAGACAAAAAACCGGCTTTCGATAAAGTGAAAGAACAGCAAGCCACTGCATCAAATTAATTAACAAAATTGAACTCTCTCATACCAAAATAAGAATATAACAACATGAGTGCAGAAATTGCCGCAGCTGGTCACCATACTGACCACGGACATCATAAGCAAAGTTTTATTACAAAATACATCTTCAGCCAGGACCATAAAACCATTGGTAAGCAGTTCCTTATCACGGGTATCATTATGGGCCTTATCGGAGGCTTACTATCCATATTCTTCCGTATACAGTTAGGCTACCCTGATGCCGATATGACCTGGTTGCACCCGATCCTGGGCAAATGGATCAAGATTTCAGCAGATGGCAAAGGAAGCCTTGACGCTAACTTTTACTATTCGCTTGTAACCATACACGGTACCATCATGGTATTCTTTGTATTAACGGCAGGTTTATCAGGTACTTTCAGCAACCTTCTTATTCCGTTGCAAATTGGTGCGAGAGATATGGCTTCACCATTTGTAAACATGCTTTCTTACTGGTTCTTCTTCACTTCAAGCTGTATAATGATCGCTTCACTTTTTGTTGAAGGCGGTGCGGCAAGTGCAGGATGGACCATTTATCCGCCATTAAGCGCATTACCTAAAGCAATGCCAGGTTCAGGCGCGGGTATGGATCTCTGGTTGATCTCAATGGTATTATTTATCGCCTCATCATTAATGGGGGCACTTAACTATATCGCTACCATATTAAACATGCGTACTTGGGGTATGACCATGACAAAAATGCCTTTAACAATCTGGGCGTTTTTCATTACAGCTATTTTAGGCGTACTTTCATTCCCGGTATTGGTTGCAGCATGCGTTCTCTTAATTTTTGACAGAACTTTAGCAACAAGTTTTTACCTGAGTGATATATGGACGGGAATGACAGATGGCGTTGTACACGTTGGCGGTAGCCCGGTATTGTTCCAGCACTTGTTCTGGTTTCTTGGCCACCCTGAGGTTTACATCGTAATTTTACCGGCAATGGGTATTACATCAGAAATTCTTGCCGTTGCTGCCCGTAAGCCTATTTTCGGCTACCGCGCCATGATCGGTTCAATTCTGGGTATCGCATTTCTTTCGTTCCTGGTTTGGGGCCACCACATGTTTGTTACAGGTATGAATCCTTTCTTAGGATCGGTATTCCTTATCGCAACACTAATTATCGCGGTTCCTTCAGCCGTTAAAGTATTCAACTGGCTTGCAACCATCTGGAGAGGTAATATCAGGTTTACATCAGGTATGCTTTTCGCACTTGGCGTAGTAAGCTTATTCATTTCCGGTGGTTTAACAGGCCTGTTCTTAGGTAACGCAGCGATTGATATTCCTTTACACAATACATATTTTGTAGTAGCGCACTTTCACCTTGTAATGGGTTCGGCAGCAATTTTCGGTATGCTTGCAGGTGTTTATCACTGGTTCCCGAAAATGTTTGGCCGCCACATGCACGAAGGTTTAGGATCACTGCACTTCTGGATTACTTTCGCAGCGGTGTACGCGGTATTTGTACCAATGCACTTTATGGGTATAGATGGTGTACCAAGAAGATATTACGCATTCACCACTTTCCAGGAGTTTGATGAGTGGATGGAAGTTAATAAATTCATTACCATTTCAGCAATTATCGGATTTGGCGCGCAATTAATTTTCGTTTACAATTTCTTCTCCAGCATATGGTTCGGCCGCAGGGCTACACGCAATCCTTGGGAAGCAAATACCCTTGAGTGGACTACACCGGTAGAAGGCATACACGGCAACTGGCCTGGCGAAATACCAGCAGTTTACCGCTGGCCATATGATTACAGCCGTCCTGATATTGAAGCTGATTACCTGCCGCAGACAATGAGCGATGAAGATATACTTGCCAAGGTAGATTACACCAGCGAAACATATGATCCTACAGCTACAGATCATATTGTTTACGAAGATGAGCATGAAGATCATCATAAACCAACTGAAGAGATGATCATGCTTCAGCTTTTAGAGCAACGCAAAAAAAATAAAGATAATAATCCTGAAGATCAGTCTGCATAACAAGGCAGTAAAACAGAGATGAAAGCGCTTACAGCAGGCCAGAAAATAAGCAGTAAATTAGCCGTAGCAACGTTTGTATCGGTATTTCTGCTTATTTTGGTTGGCGCAACTGTTCGTATAACCGGCGCTGGCATGGGCTGCCCCGACTGGCCAACCTGTTTCGGAAGAATTATTCCACCAACAGATATTAGCCAGTTGCCAGCCAATTACAAAGAGCTTTATGCCAAACCTGGAATTGAAATAGCGGATTTTAACCCGCTGCACACCTGGATTGAGTATTGCAACAGGCTTTTCAGCGCAGTTATTACGGGACCAATAGCTATAGCTTTTGCCATATCATCATTCTCCTGGTGGAAACGAGACCGCTCTTTTGTATTGTATGCTTTTGTTATAATAGGTTTAATAGGTTTTGAAGCCTGGCTTGGAAAAGAAGTAGTGGCTTCAAATTTAAAAAGCGCGAAAATTACAACGCACCTGGTAATGGCAATGGTTATTTTAACATTATCTTTATTTACAGCTTTAAAAGCGCTTAAGGTAAGTGGAAAAGACAGGTTACAGGCACTGCCAAAGCATTTTTCGGCACCTTTATATATGGGTTTTATTTTACTGGTGATACAGATACTTTTAGGAACATATGTGCGAGGCGAGGTGGATGCTATTGCAGATGCTTCCGGTGAAGCAATGAGAGGTTCATGGTTGCTGTCGGCTAATAAATACTTCCCGGTTCACAGGTTGTTTACATATATTGTTTTGGCCTGCTATATATGGCTCGCCGTAAAAATGCTACAGCACAAAGACCAGTTCAGCAAATGGGTTTTTATAGGCTTTGCAGCCGGGCTGGCCGGGCAATTGTTTTCAGCGGTTTTACTGGTTTATTTCGGTTATCCTGCGGTTGCTCAGTTATTACATCTTACCTTTGCAATGATTTTATTTAGCTGTCATGTATATCTTATGGGAAGGCAGTGGCTTTCAACGCAGCCCGCTGCAGAAGAGATTGGTTTGAATAAGGTAAAATACGCTTAACACAAAAGAATGATCGCAGAAAAAATATATTCCGAAAGTACAACCGCAGCATTTAGCTGGAAAAATAAGCTGCGCGACTACAGCCAGCTTATTAAGTTCAGGCTGAATATGAGCGTGGTATTTTCGACCTTTTTAGGATTTATATTAGACACAACCGGGGACATCAACTGGCTGCACCTGGCCATTGTTGTTATTGGCGGATTTCTTACTGTTGGCGCCGCCAATGGCATTAACCAGATAATTGAGAAAGACAGCGACCGTTTAATGAAACGTACCGAGAACCGCCCGCTTGCTACTAACCGCATGGGTGTTCCGGAAGCAACCATTGCCTGTTTGATGATGGGCGTGGCAGGTGTTTTCATGATAGCCTATTTTCTGAATCCGCTTAGCGGCTTACTTTCTTTTGCAGCTTTATTTTCATATGCGTTTCTTTACACGCCACTGAAAAAGCTAAGTCCGTTATCTGTGTATGTTGGTGCAATTCCAGGAGCAATTTCGCCAACTATTGGTTATGTTGCTGCCAGCGGACATTTAGATACTTTTGCTATTTTACTTTTCGTAATACAGTTCATCTGGCAGTTTCCGCACTTTTATTCTATTGCCTGGATACTGGATGATGATTACAAGCGCGCAGGCTTAAAAATGATGCCCCTGGGAACAACTAAAAACAGGAAAGCCGCCTTGCAGATCGTACTTTTCTCCTTATTACTGATCCCAGTTTCTTTCCTGCCGTATATTTTAAACTGCGCACACTTGTTAACCTGTACCCTGCTTGCCATTGGCAGCGGCCTATTCGCATATCAAAGCATTACGCTGTACAGGAACCTAACCAATGCATCAGCAAAAAAACTAATGTTCGGTTCTATTATTTATTTGCCGGCAATGTTCTTAATTCTTTTACTGGAAAAAATTTTATAAAGGATGGCACTAATGGCAGCTCCAATACAACGTAAGCCACAGTACAGCATGAATCCTGTTAAATTCACGCTATGGCTTTTCCTGGTAACGGTAACCATGCTTTTTGCAGCCTTTACCTCCGCCATGATTGTAGGCAGGCAGGATGCTATTGTTACAGGTAAATGGGTGAGTTTTGATATTCCTTTTATATTTACCCTGTCAACAATCATTATTATTTTAAGCAGTATAAGCATGCAATGGGCATATTATTCAGCTACTAAGAATGAAATAAGCAATATCAGAACTGCGCTACTCATTACATTTGGTTTAGGAGTGGCGTTTGTTTATACACAATTTAAAGGTTACGAAGCGTTAACGCTCAATAATGTATTTTTATCGGGCAATAACCGCAGCGCATCGTTTTTCTATGTAATTTCCGGCGTGCACCTGTTACATATTATAGGCGGATTATTTGTTTTACTAGCAACACTTTATTCCGCTTTCCGTTACAGAGTACATTCCAAAAACCTTTTGCGTATAAATCTTTGCACAACGTACTGGCACTTTATTGGGGTACTTTGGGTATATTTGTTCGCACTTTTAAGCATGCTCAGATAAACAATTTGTAATGTCAATAGAAGCAACTACAAGCACAGCGAAGCCAAGTATTTGGCATGGAGGCAGGGTTCCACTAGGCCCGAGCTACGGAAAACTAATGATGTGGTTTTTCCTACTTTCAGATGCGTTTACTTTCTCTGCCTTACTGGTAGCGTATGGTTTTTTCCGTACTACAGCCAGGCCAGGCTGGATCAATCCTGAAGAAGTTTTCCAGGGAATTCCATGGATTGTGGATGGCGCGCATTTAGGCTCTGGCCATGATCCCATCTGGCCATTAGTTTTCGTAGGTATTATGACATTTATTCTCATTTTTTCTTCTGTAACAATGGTACTTGCTGTTGAGGCCGGCCACCGTATGGATCAGAAAACTGTTGCGCGTTACATGATCTATACTATATTAGGTGGCGCAGCATTCCTTATCTGCCAGGCAATGGAGTGGTCGCACCTTATATATGAAGGCTTAACCATACAGAATAATCCATTTACTGTACCAGATGGACCAAATGCTGGTCAGCCGGCTACTATTTTGTTTGGCCAGCTGTTCTTCGCAATTACAGGTTTCCATGGTTTCCACGTATTAAGCGGTGTTGTAATTAATATTATCATGTACGCAAAGGTTGTCGATGGACAATTTGAGCGCACCGGGCATTACGAAATGATTGAGAAGGCTGGTTTGTACTGGCACTTTGTAGATTTGGTTTGGGTATTTGTATTTACTTTGTTTTACCTTATTTAATTCTAAGAAAAAATGGCTGAACATCATATATCACATACAGACCACCACGCAGATGCACATGGACATGACGACCATGGCGATCACCATTTTGAGGTTGTAGAGCGTGGAATTCACCATGTACATTCTTCTAAAAAGGAGATATGGAAGGTTTTCTTCATCATGCTTGGCATTACAGTTCTCGAGTTCCTTATTGCACTTACACCTGCCATACGCGACAGGATGAGCAAAGAGGTAATTGTTGCCATCTTCTTTATCCTTACAATATTAAAAGCGTTTTATATTGTTGGATACTTTATGCACTTAAAGCATGAAAAACTAAATATGGCATACTCCATTTTGCTGCCAATAATTTTTATCATGTACCTTATTGCGCTTCTACTTTTCGAAGGAGCGGGTTCTACCGTAAACTAAAATAATTGTATTGAGCCGTTTAAGAAGATTTGTTCCCTACTTAATATTGCTTCTGCCTGTTATTGCAATACTAATATTAAAGCAAGGGAAAAACGTTTATAAAACACTGCCATACATTGGCAACTATAAAGGGTTAAAACCCAACGGCGATACCATTTATCACCAGATACCAAACTTTAGCCTTACCGATCAATACGGTAAGGCTTTTGGTTTTGATGATCTGAAAGGTAAAACATATGTTGCAAACTTTATTTTTACCCGCTGTAACACTATTTGTCCTGAAATTACGCGTAACCTGAAAGTTATACAGGATGAATACAAGGATGTAAAAGATTTCCTTATTGTTTCCATTACTTTAGATCCGAAGTATGACGCCCCGGAAATCCTTCACAGGTTCGCTACCAAGTACGATGTAAATAATAAGAACTGGCATTTCCTTACGGGCAGCAGGGATACTATTGCCTGGCTGATGAATAAAGATGGTTTTTTAATGGTGCCGCCATTACCCAATCCGCAAGATCCGGTTCAGATTCAGCATACCGAAATTGTTGCACTGGTTGATAAGGACGGCTATATTCGCGGGCATTATGACGGAACAAGTTTGCAGGAAATAGACCGCCTGAAAGACGAAGTTAAAGTTTTATATCATAGCTATGGAGAAGCAGCTAAACGCGATAAGCGATAAAAACTGGTTAAGGATCATCAGCGTTATTTCTGTAGTTGTGGTTGCGCTGGTTGCTTTATTGTTGTTAAAATCACAGCATACAAGCTCTTTCGATTCCAGGATATATATACTTCCCAAGTTAAATGCATTTCTTAATACATCGGTAAGCTTACTGCTCATTTCAGGGTATTACTTTATAAGGGTAAAAAGAAACATGAAATACCATCGTGCCTGCATGCTGGCTGCATTCATATTCTCGGTTTTCTTTCTGCTCTCATATGTAACTTACCATTACCACGCTCCTGAAACTAAATTTGGCGGAGTTGGTTTAATTAAAGGCATATATTTGTTTATACTTTTAACACATATATTGCTTGCCAGTATAATTGTTCCGTTAGCACTCCTTAGCTTATATCGTATCTGGAAAAACCAGGTAGAAAAACACAGGAAGATTGCTAGGTGGACATTTCCGATCTGGCTGTATGTAAGTATTACGGGCGTTATAGTTTATTTAATGATCTCACCTTATTATCCGGTTTAGGCCTATGCGTTTTATAAAATATTTATCGATACTTGTTTTAACATTAACGTTGGTTTTAAGTGCTCCGGCTCCAACAGCTGCCCAGTGCCCTATGTGTAAATCGAACGTGGAAAGCACAATAAAGGGCCCTGGTAAAAAAACAGGCCTTGGACTTAATGATGGCATTATGGTACTTTTTGCTATGCCATATATAGCTGTTGCATTTATTGGTTTGCTTTGGTACAAAAACTCCAGGCAACGTAAAAACGCGCCTCATACATACAAAGTATAAGCCTTATGCAGGAAGCGCCGGAAAGCACAGCTTTAGCAATGTTTAAGCAGAAATGCCCGCGCTGCCACACCGGCAACGTTTTTAAGCACGCTACATACAGCACAAAATTTATACAGATGCATTCGCTGTGTTTGCATTGCGGGCAGGATTTTGAAATTGAGCCGGGCTTCTATTATGGCGCTATGTATATTTCGTATGGTATTACCGTTGTAATTGGGCTTATTTTAATGCTTGCTACAAATTTATTTTTTAACGACCCTGAAGTTTGGGTTTATTTAGTTGTACTTACAGGAACCTTGCTCATACTTTCTCCGGTTAGCTTCCGTTACAGCAGGCTGATGATGTTATATTGGTTCGGCGAAATAAAGTACGATCCTACACTCAGAGGCAAATAAAAAATGGCTTCGCCGATTAACCTGGCGAAACCATTTCCATATATAGTTTTAGCTGAAAATACTTTTATTTGTACTTATGGCGATGTTACAATAAGCTGTTCGTTGCGGCTTAAATTTTTATAAAGCCTGACTTCCCTCGGGCCGTTTCCGCCTGGGTTTGTGCTGCTCAATTCCTCGCCGCTATAGGTTACACTGGCATTAACAAAGTATGATTTATAAGGCGATTTTACCGGCAGGTTATTTATAATTACATAGCCGGAATCGTTTGTCTGCCTTTCCATAAAATATTTTTCACTATTCACACTGTCAAATGTGTATGCAAACTTTACTTTTGCGCCGCCTGCAAAATTACCAGCCGGTGTAAATAATCGAACCGTTAGCCGCAACGGGCCAGCAACATCGCCTTTGTTAGTTGTATCAGTCGTATTACCTGTAGTATCTATAGGTTTAACTCCGCAATCATCGCAAGGTTTTTCTTTTTTGCATGATTGAAAATAAATGGCTGTGCAAATGCATGCAAGCAGCACGAAAAACAGTTTTCTCATAGTTATTTTTGTTTGGTTTGTTGAAAAATAAAACGCGGTTATACTTTGCCGGCCAGCTAACTAATTAAAATTCAGGCCTGCTTTATTAAAATGAAAGGCTCTTACAAAGTATGCAAGAGCCTTTCCATATAATAAGCAGTAAAAAAATGCTTTAACGGTTATGGTGCTGTAACTATCAAAGCCTCATTTTTAGGAATTCCTTTGTTAAGCCTTGTTTCTTTAGGACCATTACCGCCCGGGTTTGTGCTTTTCAACTCCTCACCGGCATACGTAACTGAAGCATTAAGGAAATAAGATTTTTCTTTGCCATCTGGCCTGACAGGCAGGTCCCTGAACTCAGCATATCCAGATGTATCGGTTGTTTGAAAAGCGAAATATTTTTCATTGTTAACACTATCAAAAGTGCGCGCAATATTTACTCTCGCGCCGCCCGCAAAATTACCAGCCACAGTATATAAACGTACTGCAACTCTTAAAGGACCGGCCACATTTGGCGTAGTTACTGGCTTAGTTGTATCAGTCGTATCAATCAAAAGTAAATCATCATCGGCAGGCGGAGTGCGGCAGGTTGATGATGACATGGTTATGATAACCATCGCTACAAGGAAAAAAAGAAATCCAAATTTTTTCATATTATTAATTTTCTGTTGTTTACAAATTTATAAATTCATTTCGAAACGATGCAATACCAGGCCACTTCTTAATTTAGGTTCTATCCATGTACTTTTTGGCGGCATGGTTTCATCATAGTCGCTAACCTGTATAATTTCCTCTACCGTAACCGGCGATAAAGTAAAAGCTGCTTTCTGAATACCCTTCCTAACCGGCGAAAGCAATACATCTGTATTTACTTCGCCATTTACATACTTTATATTTTTGCTTGTACGCGTATCTTCAATACCTAAAATATCGCAGAATATGTACTTATCTAAAATATAGACGTCAAGATTTTGCTTCGGGTTGGAATTATTTTTATATTTTTCAGGAATTTTTAAAGCATACCAGTTCTCATCAAGAAAAAGATTAATAGTTCCTGGTGAGTTTATGATTTCTCTGCCTGTAATATTTTCAACCTCAAAATTCTGCGCTTGCAATTCTTCCAGGAATTCTACCGGAGAAAACTTGCCAAGCTCCTTAATATACCTGTGGAAACCATGAATATTCATTTGGCTGGATGAAATGAAACTTGCCATAAAATGCTTCACTTCCGGGTACAAAGCGCAAAAGGATGCGCAGCGATGATGGCCATCAGCAATATATAAACTGTCAATTTCCGCAAAAGCATTTTGTACAGCCTGCAAATGTTTTTCATCTGTTACAACCCAAAGCGCATGCTCTATGCCGTCTTCGCCCATAAAACCATATTCCGGCGCCGCTTCCACCATTTCCTGTATCAGTATATTCAGGTCAGGTGAATCCGGGTAAGTCAGCAGCACAGGATTTCCGTTTACACCCACTGCTTTCAGGTAATTGGTAATTTTACTTTCTTTTTCTGTGCGCGTAAGCTCATGCTTTTTTATATGCGATGAATTGTACTCTTCTATAGAAGCGAGACCAATAATTGACGTGTAAATATTGCTTTCCTTCACCTGGCGATAAATATACAGCGCAGGTTTTGCTTCTTCAGTAAGTACTTTTTCATTGAGCAAGATATGCAGTTTTTCAACAGCACGCTTATAAATTTCTTCCGGCGCTAACTTTTCTATAGAAAATAACTGCGGATTTAAAATATGCAAAAAACTGTATGGATTTTCCTTGCCGGAACCGCTGTCTTCATCACGAACATCAGCATCAGCTGCCGATGCCGAAAACTGCTCTACATATGCCGGATCTGCGCGAAATGCTTTAAAAGGCGTAATGCTTGCCATAAAATCAATGAGTGAATGAGTGATTGAGTGAATGAAAGAATGTTGTTGGGTTGTAAAGTTACAAGGTTGTAAAGTTGGAAGGTTAACCGCGATTCGAAGCAACTTTACAACTTTACAACTTTACAACCTTCCTACTATTTTCCATATATACTATTAGCAAAAAATGCTTTAAGTTTTAATCTTGAAATATAAAAGCTGGCGAAAGCAAAATTTTTCGATCTTCCAACCTTTTAATCTTCCAATTTTTTAATTCTTGAAAAAGCTAATAATTGTTTCAGCAACTTCTTTACTTACACGCAACTGTGCTTCTTTGGTAGATGCGCCGATATGTGGTGAGTAAGATGCATTCTTCATTTTCAACACAGCTTCGCTTGGTTTAGGTTCATTTTCAAAAACATCTAAACCTACAAAGCCCAAAGTTCCGGCTTCTAAAGCTTCCGCCATTTCTGCTTCGTTAATAACACCGCCACGTGCGCAGTTTATTATACCAACGCCTTTTTTCATCATAGCGAAATGTTCCTTGCTTAAAACCGGTTTTTCGCCCGGATTATAAGGCACGTGCAGGGAAATAAAATCGCTGCGTTTGCAAACTTCTTCTAAAGTTGTGGCTTCAATTTTAAGTTTCGGCGCCGGTGTAAATGGTAAATGATCGAACGTTAATTCCATATTCACCTCTATAAGATTGTATGCAATTACGTTCATGCCGAGCCCGACAGCGATTTTCGCCGTCTCCTGCCCTATTCTGCCAAAGCCAATTATGCCTAAAGTTTTTCCGCGCAGCTCAATACCTTTCTCGTATTGTTTTTTAAGATCTTTGAATTGTGTTGTACCGTTTACAGGCATCTGGCGGTTGCTTTCATGCAGGAAACGCGCGAGGCAAAACATGTGCGCAATAACCAGTTCCGCTACAGAGAGCGAAGATGAAGTTGGCGTATTTCGTACCGCAACATTGTTTTTCTCAGCCGCATCTGTATCAATATTATCAATGCCAACGCCGGCTCTTACAACCAGTTTCAATCGCTCGCATGCGTTTAAAATCTCAGCGTTTACTTTTGTGGCGCTGCGTACAACCAAAGCATCGAAATTATTTATCTCAGCCGCCAGTTTTTCCTGCGGAATTGTTTCTGTAACTACTTCAAAGCCTGCCATTTCCAAAGCTTCTTTACCATCGGCAGCTATGCCATCGTTTGCTAATATTCTCATTTCGTCTGATTAAAAATTATGCGTGTTTTTTAGAGAATTCCTGCATTACCCAAACCAAATGCTGTACACTTTCTATAGGCATGGCATTGTAAGTTGATGTACGGAATCCGCCAACAGAACGGTGGCCCAATATTCCGCTTAATCCCTGCTCTTCGGCAAATTTCAGGAAATCTCCTTCCAGGTCAGGCTTCGTCATCACGAAAGTTGGATTCATTAAGGAACGATCTTCCACAGCTGTTGTGCCCTGGAACAATGGATTGCTGTCAATTTCGCCATATAAAACGCGGCCTTTTTCCTCGTTACGGCGTGCCATTTCTTCCACACCACCAACACTTTTCACCCATTTCAGGGTTAAGTAAGATAAGTAGATTGCGAAAACAGGAGGCGTATTGAACATGCTTTCTTTATCTATATGGATCTGGTAATCGAGCATGGTTGGTATTTTACGGCCATTTTTACCAAGGCTCGATTTTTTTACGATAACCAAAGTTGCGCCTGCAGGTCCCATATTTTTCTGTGCGCCGGCGTAGATCAAATCGAATTTATTTACATCAATCGGCTTGCTGAAAATATCGGAGCTCATATCTGCCACAATCGGGATCGGCGAATCCGGGATGGATTTCATCTGCGTACCAAAAATGGTGTTATTTGTGGTGATATGGAAATATGCGTCTGTCGAAGGAATTGTATAACCTTTCGGGATGTAACTGTAATTCTTATCTTCCGAAGAAGCAACAACATTTACATTTCCGAAGAATTTCGCTTCCTTTACAGCATTGCTTGCCCAGGTTCCTGTTTTTAAATATGCTGCCGAACCATTTTCTGGCAACAGGTTATATGGAACCTGTGTAAACTGCATGCTTGCGCCGCCCTGTAAAAACAGAACAGCGTAATCGTTGCTGATGCCCAATAATTCACGGATCAGGTTTTCGGCCTCAACCATGGTTTCTTCCCATTGCGGGCTGCGGTGCGATATTTCTACTACAGATAAGCCTGTATTCTTAAAATTTCTTAAACCTTCAATGGCTTCTTCAATAGCCTCTTTTGGTAAAATACCAGGGCCGGCGCTGAAATTGTGAACTTTTGTCATTTCTGCAATCATGATATATTGTTTCTTTTTGCAAATATAGGCATTTGGCAATGAGTGAATGAGTGAATGAGTGAATGAGTGAATATTTTTTACAGATATTTTACTTTGCGTGTTTCTGCCCATCCGTTTCCAAAGCCTTAATTTTGAAAAATGATTTTAGATGGCTTGAAAGTTATTGAGCTGGCAGGCGTTCTGGCTGGCCCATCGGCAGGTATGTTTTTGGCAGAACTTGGTGCAGAAGTAATAAAAATAGAAAATCCGGCTACTGGCGGCGATGTTACCCGAGGCTGGAAATTGCCCGATGAAGAACCTTTAAATAACATTACCACGTATTTTTCATGCGCCAACTGGGGTAAAAAATCAATTGGTGTAAATGTGAATTCGCCAGAAGGAAAAGAGATCATCTACAAGCTCATTAAAGATGCAGATGTAGTAATTACATCTTATAAAAAAGGTGATGATGTAAAGCTGGGAATGGATTATGAAACACTTAAAGCATTTTCACAACATATTATATATGCAAGTATTTCCGGCTATGGCGAAGATGACGACAGAATTGCCTACGATGCGGTTTTACAGGCAGAATGCGGATTTATGTACATGAACGGTACACCGGAAAGCGGCCCATTAAAATTCCCGGTAGCCATTATAGATCTTTTCGCGGCGCACCAGCTGAAACAGGCAATTTTATTAGCTATAATAAACAGGTATAAAACCGGCGAAGGTAGCAAAGTAAATGTATCGCTATGGCAAAGTGCATTATCTGCGCTTGCAAACCAGGCAACCAATTATTTGATGGAAGGCCACATTGCAAAGCTTGAAGGCAGTGAACACCCGAATATTGCGCCTTATGGCGATACTTTTATTACTAAAGAGGGAAGAAATATTCTGCTGGCAGTTGGCAGTAACAAGCAATTTGAAACGCTTTGCCATATATTATATATAGAAAAAATACTTGCAGATGAAAGGTTTGCAGATAACAGATCGAGGTTAAAGAACAGGCCGGCACTTAAAGCATTTTTAGCCGATGCTATTTATGGCTGGAATTCCGCCGAGCTTATTTCTGCGCTGAAGAACAACAATGTGCCCGCCGGCCTGGTAAAAAGTATTGCCGAAGCGCTGGATTCAGACCCAAATGATTTTATACATTCAAGCTCTCACTACAAAGCTATCAGCCAGCTGGCATTTGCGGCAGGTAGTATAGGCAATGTTTTGCAACCACCTGTACTTGGCGAACATACAGATTTAATACTTAGCGGAAAGCTTAATTTTACAGCAGATAAAATTGAACAGTTGCGCACTGAAAATATTGTAGCGTAAAATTATTTAAAGTTTCGGCCAATAAATTTCGGCATAAGGCTATACATTTAAAAAATTATACGATTTTTGCACTAAAGTTTTAGACTTATGATGTACAAAGAATACAAGCTTAAGCATTTTTTCATGTGCGTACTGGTGCTGGTAATAGGCATAGTTAGTTTTATAGCTTACGCTTCCAGGAAAAATGCGCCTTCGCACATATCAGAAGAAGGTGTAGATATTTACTCGCCGTTTTACGCAACACCAAGTACCGATAATTACCATTCTAATACAAACAGCGGCCATGGCGAAAGCACAAAGCCGCAAACAGAAGAGGAAGACCAGGGCAGCGAGCATATTTTACAGCCCGACGGCACATCTTCACCGGTACATGGCGGTAACGAAGGCGGCAAGGAGCATATAAAAGGCCATTAATTCGCAGCAATTGTATTTTAAGCAAACAGAAGCAAAGTAAATCATGAAAATAAAATCGCTTTTAGGTATTGGCCTCTTCGGCCTGATGTTTACAAGCTGTGGCAAATCTCATTTCCTGGCTACAGATCTTACCATACCTGTAATACATGCCATACAGGATAATGATTATGAGGACCTGGCAAGCATGCTGCCGAATACCGATAATGTAAATGCCATTTTTGCAGGCAATACCGGTAACCTGGGCCCAAATTACTATAATAAATACACCAGCTCTTACCGCGTATTAAGCATGAAAACCGGGCTTTATACAGATATGGAGCTGATACAGGATATATCAAAATCCAACGGTTTAAACTGGGATGATGTACAGATCGGCGGCGTGGAAAAAGAGGAAGTTTCTGACAGTACTACATCTTACACGAAAGTAACTGCCAACCTGCTTTTCCCGAAAGGCGGCGAGTACACTTTATCTTACAACACCATACAGCATCATGGTATTTGGTACCTGCTGGATGATGTAAGTTTCCGCAGAAGAGAAAACTAAGAATGCTTATATTTGCCTGTATAATTTTAATACGGCAAACGTTTTGAAGCATTTTTCAGCCAACATATATATGCAGAAGCCATTGCGTTATTACGCGGTGGCTTTTCTTTTTATAACCGGCCTACTAACCGGCTGCGAAAGTTATACGCCAAAATCTACCAATAATAGTAACCCTCCCGCAACGGTTTATAACAAGCCTGTTAGCACGCAAGGCAATGTTCAGCAACCTTCCCAGGCAAAAAGCAGCGGATTATTGGACCCTGGTTTGCCAGCCGGCACACTTAATGAGCAGGTTGTAAGGCACCTTGGCTATACATTAAGCTATAACGAAGAACATGAGCTTGCCAGCTGGGTAGCTTACACGCTTAAGGTGAGCCATTTAAGCGGAAAAGAAAAACGCAGCGACGACTTCCGTGCCGACCCTGCGGTACGTACAGGTTCGGCAGAACCCGATGATTATAAGTACAGCGGCTATGACCGTGGCCACCTGGCGCCTGCAGGCGATATGAAATGGAGCAGGAAGGCCATGAGCGAAAGCTTTTTAATGAGTAATATCGCACCACAGGCACGCGCTTTTAACGCAGGTATTTGGGAAACCCTTGAAAGTACAATAAGAGGCTGGGCCAGGAAAGATTCAGCATTACACATAGTTACAGGGCCCGTTTTATACGGAAACCTGCAGATAATCGGTAAAAACAAAGTTACCGTGCCGGAATATTATTATAAAGCTGTACTTGATGCGCAGGAGCCCGTAATAAAATGTATTGCGTTTGTTATTCCCAACCGGCAGTCGAGCCAGCCATTAAAAAATTACGCCATTTCAGTAGATTCGCTCGAGGCCATGATAAAGCTGGATCTTTTTCCCGGTTTACCCGATGATATTGAAAATGAAATAGAAAAGAACCTTTTCATAAACCAGTGGCAATTCGGGGCGCAAAAAACTTACAGGAAAACAAAAAAACCATCCAAATAAAAATGCATGTAAAACTGTTTGCATATTTGCATGTTATACCAAAAAATTAAGAAACCATGTATTTGATCCAGCAAATAAAAAAATACAGATCAGTATTTCTGTTCTCCGCTATAACTTTAGTTTTCAGTTGTGATAAGCATGATAAGGACATTAATATTTTCAGCATTGAAGATGATAAAGCGCTTGGCGAGCAGCTGGCCCAGGAAATTGCTGCCGACCCAACAACCTATCCTGTTCTTCCACGCGCGCAATATGCCGAGGCGTACAAGCATTTAGACCGCATTATTACGCCGATAATGAACTCAGGCAAAGTAAATTATGAAAAGGAATTTGTATGGGAATTTCATATTATTAGAGATGATAACGTACTGAATGCCTTTGCCGGCCCTGGCGGTAAAGTGTATGTTTATACCGGCTTAATAAAATACCTCGATAGCGAAGATCACCTGGCTGGCGTTATGGGGCACGAAATTGCCCATGCCGATAAACGCCACGTTACAGACCAGCTGACCAAACAATACGGTATTTCGTTATTGCTTGAAGTTGCCTTGGGAAAAAATTCAGGATCGCTGGGCCAGATAGCAGCAGGCCTTGCTTTCCTTAAATTTAGCCGTAACGCAGAACGCGAAGCCGATAATTTCTCCGTTGAATACCTTTGCCCAACGCATTATAAAGCCGATGGCGCTGCTGGCTTTTTCGATAAACTAATTAAAGAAGGCCAGGGTGGCGGCGGGCCGGAATTTTTAAGTACACACCCGGACCCGGGAAACCGTGTGGAAGACATTCGCGCAAAAGCCAATGAAAAAAATTGCCCGGGCACAAGCGATAACATAAGCCAATACCAGGCATTTAAAAACAGCCTGCCGTAATTAAAATTCTGACCAAAAAATTTATTAAAACGCCCGTGACTTTGGTTACCGGCGTTTTTTATATTTTAAAGCATTTTTTTGTGAAATGATATATGGGAACTTATTAGCAAATGTCGTTTTCGCCGGATTTGAAAAAACAATTGAAAGATTGAGTGATTAACTGACTAATTATATTGCTGATATT
>DAIUCM010000038.1:0-27916 GCA_036846145.1 Bacteroidota bacterium | reverse complement strand
TCTGGTCTCGTAAATATATTAACGAATAGCTGCCCTCTGCTTTTATATGGATGATGTCTTTTATACTAATATATGTAATTCCATCGTTCGTAAAAACAGATATTTTGTGTTGCTTTGTATTGATATTGGTAGAACTGAATTTATTCTTATCTATATCTGCAATGGAAATTCTTTGTATAGTTTGTACAAGTTCATCAATGTCAATAGGCTTTAACAGGTAATCTGCAGCTTGGTGTTTAATTGCTTTTAGAGCATAAGCTTCATAAGCTGTGATAAAAATTACATTGAATTTACGGTCAGGAAAATAGCTTAGTAAATCAAATCCGGATGCTGTCGATAATTCGATATCTAAGAAAAGCAAATTAGGTGAAAATGTATTTATTGCTTTAATGCCATCAAGTAAATTCGTAGCTGAAGCAACTACTTCAACATTATTACAATATTCATTTAAAATGGTAGCTAAACTCTCTAGCGCATCTGTTTCATCATCTATTATAACTGCTTTCAGCATTGCTTTCTATTTAAATGAATGGTAAACCAATTTCAACCCGTGTGCCTTTTGCGTTGCCATTAATGTCAGTAATATCAATAATATTAAGTGTTGTGTTTTCATTATGTAGCTTATTCATTAGCTGCAATCTTTGCCGGGTAACTTCTATACCATTTGAAATATGATTGTGAAAGTTGGCTTTTTTTCTTTCCATTGACTTTTTTCTGCCTATCCCGTCGTCTTCAATTGCGCAAATAATACCTGTACTGTTATTCTTATATATTTCAACATTTATATTTCCTGGCCCAACTTTAGGCATTATACCATGTATTATTGCATTTTCTACAAATGGTTGCAAAATTAAGGCGGGTATTCTTACTGATACAACGCTAATATCTGGGGAAATTTTTATGTTATAGTTGAGCTTGTCTTTAAACCTTTGTTTTTCCAACTCCAAATATAGCCCTAAACCATGCAGTTCAGTTTCCAAAGGTATATCTTTCTTAGTTGAATTATCTAATATAAAGCGCATTAAACTTGCAAACTTAGATAAATACCTGCTTGAGTTTTGCTTATCGTTTTGCAGTATAAAGTTATTAATTGAATTTAATGAGTTGAATATGAAATGCGGGTTCATTCGCGCCTGTAATGCGTGGTTTTTATAGTTATCCAGTTCATTTATAAGATTTCTCCTTTTTATAATATTATTAATGCGATTGTTTATTATTAAAAATAATAAGGCAATTGTAAAAAATATTGCAAGCAAAATAAACCATAGTTGCTTCCAGTATGGAGGTGAAATTTTAATTGTTATGATATTTTTTGATTCATGCCATTGGCCAGCATTATTTTGTGAAGCAACCCTAAACCTGTAACTTCCAGGTTGTAATACACCATACTGCACCGACGTACTTTTGGTATAGTTCCATTGTGCATCAATTCCTTCCATTTTATAACGATAATTTACTCTGCCAGTGTTCTTATAATATAAGCCTATAAATTCTATAGTTATATTGTTCTCTTCGTGTGTCAGTTTATAATCATTTGTAATAAGTCTGGGAGTTCCATTTATTGTAAATGTAGTAATATAAACTAACGGTAAAAAAGTGTCTGGCTTTATTTCTGCAGGATTAAAAAATGAAATTCCATTGCCGGTAAATACCCAAAGTTTATTATTAAATTTTATACACTCCAGAACTTCGTTAGAGATCAAGCCATTGTTAGTGGAAAATGCAGTAATACTATAATCATCATTAATGTTTTTAATGCAGTTAAGGCCGAAATAGGTACTTACCCAAACATTCTGTTTATCATCTATATATATATTGTTACATAAATTGCTAAGTAAGCCGTTATTTTTATCTATTTTCTTTAAATTATTGTCTTTAAGTATTAATATGCCGCTTCCTTGTGTCGCAAGCCAGATGGTATTATTTTTTGTGATTTTTATGTCGTTGACACGTGATGCAATGCTTTGTACTTTTTCATATTTTGCTGTTTTGGAATCGTATTTCCATAAACCATCATTACAGGCAAGCCAAACAACGCCATTATTATCTTCCGCCAGTGCATCAATAAATTCATTTTCGCCTTGGCCGGCGCCTTCACATACTTCCCATTCGGTATTATAATAAAATAGCGTTTTGTTTTTTGCGCCCCATATTTTATTTCCAGGCCCTTTATGAATACGTGAAACAGATTTATTTGTATTTAGTGGATTTAAATTTAAGTTGTTTATTTCATATACATTAGTGTTACTGCCTGCCCAAATGCTGCCGGTTGCAGAATTACCTTGCGTAAATGATAGTATTGAGCTTTCAAGCTGCTTATACCTGTAAAAACTATTTTTTTGATCAACCTTATATACAAAACCTTTATCTGTGCTAATCCATAAATAATTGCCGTTTGTAAAAGTAGCAGTATATTTATTATTATCATCACCATCAATTGCACTGTAGCTTTGTACATTAAGTGTGCGTAAAAGGTAAATACCGTCTTCTAAAGTTGTGAACCAGTAATTACCTTCTTTATCCTGCATGATGGAGGTTACAGTGGCATTTTTCAGCAATCTTCTTTTCGGGGTACTCAAATCATTCAGTGCATAACAATATAAACCTTGCGACCTGCTGCCTAGCCAAAGCTCATTGTTTGCTGTTGTAATGCCGGAAATTACCTGGAAGCCAATATTTTGCGTTTGTTTAATTCCGTTGCTGTTGAATAAGGTTAGCTTTTCGTTTTTGAGGCCATTGGTTAAATAAAAATTATTATTGACCGATTTTATGAAGACCGGGCTGTGGAAATTATGCCCGTAAAAGGTTGTAACCCTTTGTTTCATACCTGGTTGTAGCCAAAGTAAGTTTATTGATGGGCTTCTGCTAAAAAGTATGTTTCCACCACTAAAGAATTTTATTGCCTGTTGCTCAGCGTTAACTACATTTATTATTTTATTATCAGGCGTTATTTTTACAAGTCCGTAATTGTTTACTGCCAGCCATATTGTATCTCCTTTGTCATAATAAAATGAGCTAAAAGTAGTTGACGGGAACAATTTTTTCAGAAGCTGGTTAGCCGGGTGCGGCTGTATAGTGCCGTTTGTATAGAAGCAAAGCTGGTTGCTGTTAGATATAAACCATATCCTGTTATTAAAATCTTCATGAATCTGAAAAACTGTATTATAGCAAAGCCCATCGGCAGTGGTAAAGGTTTCGAACCTGTAACCGTTAAATTTGCATACACCGCGGTCGGTGCCGAACCACATATACCCTTTAGTATCCTGCATTGCGCAATAAACCTCAGGGCTTGGCACGCCATCATCAACCGCGTAGTTTTTCAAAGAAAACTCCTGCGCTGTTGTAATGCCTTTAAAATTCAGAAATAATAAACCTGCCAAAAGAATCTTAAATATGCGCTGAAACCGGTATTTTGGCATGCCTGCTGAGGAGAAAAGTGATATTTTCAAAAATAGTATTTATTCATATAAACCACATATACATTGCTCAAAAAATGCTTTTTGCAGATATTTAGTATTATAATTACAATTGCTATATACAAGCTGTGTTAATTTCAATAAATTTGTGTTTTAACATTTATTCGTGCACTTCCAAAAGCTTCTGTTTTTAATATTCCTGCTCTATCCGATGATGATTACCGCTCAGCGTATAGTAAAGGATGTGCCAGAGTATAGCATAACAAAAACAGATGCAGGTGTTAAAATTGATGGCTTGCTGGATGAGGAAGGCTGGCAGCAGGCGCAAATAACGGGTGATTTTGTTCAGAATTTCCCTTCCGATACATCGTTTGCGCTTAGCAAAACACAGGTGCAGCTTATTTATAATGAACAATATTTATATATTGCCGCTGTTTGCTTTGAGAAAAAAAGTGGCAGATATGTAATACCATCACTTAAGCGCGATTTTAATTACCAGCGCAGCGATGCATTTGCTGTTTACCTGGATCCTGCAAACGATAAAACCAATGGCTTTAATTTTACAGTAAGCCCATTGGGTGTTCAGCGGGAAGGGTTAATTGCAAACGGAGGGTTAAATGGCGTAAGTACTAACTGGGATAATAAGTGGTTTTCTGCAGTTAAGGTCTATGATGATAAGTGGGTAGTTGAAATAGCGATACCTTTTAAAACGCTTCGGTATAACGCTAATAATCTCGTTTGGGGGATGAACTTTTCGAGGCAGGATTTAAAAATCAATGAAAATTCAAGCTGGGCACCGGTAAGCCGTAACTTTAATGTCTCCAGCCTGGGCTTTGCCGGTAAATTACATTGGCCAGAGCCTCCACCCCCGGCAGGTAAAAACCTGGCGATCATGCCTTATGCCAGGGCTAATTATACCGATCAGAAAGTACCTGTTTTCAGTAAAAACAAAAAAGTTTCTGCCGGTGGCGATGCAAAAATAGGTGTAACTTCTTCTTTAAATTTAGATGTAACGTTTAACCCCGACTTTTCCGAGGCAGAAGTAGATCAGCAGGTAATTTTCCTGGATAGGTTTAGTATATTTTTTCCAGAGCGAAGAAATTTTTTTCTGGAAAACAGCGATCTTTTTGCATCGTTTGGTTTCTCCCAGATCAGGCCGTTCAACTCACGCAATATTGGGCTTTACCGAGGCCAGGTGGTTCCCATACTTGCCGGTGCCCGCTTAAGCGGAAAGCTGGATAAAGACTGGCGCATTGGTGTTATGAGTATTCAAACTAGCGCTAACGATGCAAGGAAATTAAAAAGCCAGAATTTTTCTGTAGCTGCCATACAGCGGCAGGCTGGAAAAGCTTCAAACATTGGAGGTATTTTTGTAAACAGGCAGGCATGGGACGATGGTATATCTCCAAACAATTACAACAGGCTTGCAGGGGTGGATTATAATTTTGCCAACGCTAAGAATACGTGGCGCGGCAGGCTTTTTTACCATCATTCTTTTGATCCGGTAAAAAAGATTAACCCATTTGCGCATGCCAGCTGGCTAATGCATATTAAGCGAAAGTATGAGTTTCATTGGAACCATGAATATGTAGGCCGTGGATATAATGCTGAAGTTGGCTTTGTGCCACGGAAAGCTTACTGGCGTTTAGAGCCGAGTGTAAATTATTACATGTTCCCCAAAAGTAAAATTATAAACCGCATGGGGCCGCAGGCATATTTGAGCTTATATACAAAGGATGTTGATATTAAAACAGTTACCGATAATTATTGGCGCCTGGGCTACAGGTTCGAATTTCAGAATACGGCAACACTTAGCTTAAATAACGATAATCATTTTATTAAGCTTTTATTTCCGTTTGATGTAAGTGGAATTGGGCAAAAACCACACCCTGTGGGAAATTACACCTTCAGCCAGCTGCGCGCAAATTTTACATCTGACTACCGGAAACTTTTTAATTACGATGCCTATTTCCATTATGGCACTTATTACACGGGCTATTCGAGAGTTTATGGCGGATCTTTTTCTTACCGGTGGCAGCCTTATTTAAGCTTCAGCCTAAGTGCATACCGAAACGAGATTACACTGCCTGAGCCTTATAAAAATGTTAACCATACTTTAATTGGCCCGAGGCTTGATGTTTCATTTACGCGGAGTTTGTTTTTTAATACCTGGATACAGTATAACCAGCAATTCAGATACGTTAATTTGAATTCGAGGCTGCAATGGCGATTCAGGCCAATGAGCGATTTATTTATCGTTTATAACCGCAACTGGGAAAGTACTGAGCTAACAGGGCTTAACCAGGCGCTCATTGTAAAGCTTAACTGGTGGCTTAATTTGTAGTTTGTATTACAGAAAGTAATTTTACATATATAGCACTCCGGAAAAATGCTTTGGTATGTGCAAACCTGTTTAAAAAAAATTTAAAGCCTGTGGTAAAGGGTTTGTTTATAGGCCGGCTATTAATTCAAAAACAAGCAGTAATAATGTTTTAGTTACTAAGCTGCAAATCACCTGAATTCCAGGCAAAGCTCAAACTGGCCGGTGCTTTTGTTTTTCTGTATCATAAAATAAATATCGGCTTGCGGAATGCCGTTTTTATTGATCTGCCTCGGTTTACCAATATTCTCATAGGTTTTGTAGCCCAGGGTTGCAATTTCCTTTATATTCAGGTAAGATGTTTCATTAAATGTATAATCAAAGTACAGGCAATCTTTTAACATACTAAGCAGGTTGTTATAACTGGGCACAAGGGCATCGCGCGTATCTCTTACCATAAATACGGTGCGGTATTTCATGGTACCGCCATTGTTCATTAGCATGCATTTCCGGGCCTGTTCAAAGGTTGCATCATCACGCACAGGTATAACTCCATCCATATTGGCAACCGGTTTACCATCGGCAGTAAGGCTATCCGCAAGGCCTACATAATTATTTGGTTTTTCTTTAATTATCTTTTTCAGCAAAATGCAAAACGGGTCCTGTAAAACAGGGCGGTCGTCATCGTCATAGCTTTGAGCAATGGCAGCGGTTGAGCCAAGCAGGCCGAACCACAACATACAGATTAATATTTTATTGAATACAAGGTGGCGCATTTAACAAAGATAAAAAACTAAGCTATATGAAGTTGAAATGTTGAAAACTCACTCAAAAACCTGCTTAAGTAAGTTGATAAAGTCGGCGGGCGTACGGTAACCATAAATGCGGCTGCGTTCACGAAGGTTCTTATCAATAATTATAAGGCAGGGTACGTTTTCAATTCCGTACTTCAAGGCAAGCTGCGGATTTTCGGTTACATCTGTCTTGTAAGCGTGGTAGGCGCTGTCCACATAATTTATAACCGATTCATCTTCCAGTAACCTCTTAATCGCAGCAGATTCACGCTGCCCGGCACTGTACAGGAATACAAACCCGGGTTTGCCGCTATCCTGGAGCAATATTTCAAATGCAGGCAGGCTTCCGTCAAAAAAAATTATACCTGCCGGCGTGTTTTTCTTAACTGTTTGCGCCATTAACGAAACGCCTGTTATTAGCAGGAACATCAGCGCATAAAGGTATTTTTTCATAGGCATATATATGCAGTTTTTATACCAGGCTACTTTTCAGGTAGTATTTCTGAATAATTTAAGATGAAGCTATTAGCAGCCTTTAGTTTAAAGTTATAAATAGTACCAATATAGTATGAAATATGCGTAAATATTGCTGGTTTGTGTGCCACGAAACCAGGGTGTATCGCTTCGGAGCTCTGTGGCCTGTGGCTCCCCGCACACTTTCAATTACGCATTATTTATTTTATATCAGTTTAATATGGCCATAACACGTTCATTTCATTGTCAGGTTCTATCATCTGCGTATTTAGTTCAATAGCTTTTAAACGGTAACTTTTACTTGAAGTTAAAATATATTCCGGTAAACAAATAAAATATAAAAACATGCGAACAATATTTACATAAAAGATTTTAATACAGTGGCAAAAATATATTTTTAGGTTAATCTAAATAATATTATTAGCTTTGCCTCATAGTATATCAATAATATGGTAAATAGTTTATGTATAAGTATTTCCTGTTAGTGGCTTGTTTGTTTTATGCATTTAACGCTCATGCGCAAACAGGCCAGTTAAGCGGTAATATTGCAAGCGGTAATAAAGCTGTTCCGTTTGCTACGGTAATAGTTAAAGGCGCAAATAATGGCGCAAAATGCGATGCGGATGGTAATTACGAAATTAAAAACCTTCAGCAGGGCATTTATAAGTTAGAAGTGCATTGCCTTGGCTATAAAACACTGGCCGATTCGGTTGCAATTACAGCCGGTAAATCTACTGTGAAAAACTTTGTGCTGGAAGAAGAAGCAAGTAGTTTACAGGAAGTTGTTGTAACCGGCACCATGAAAGAAACAGCGCTGAGTGAAAGCCCCATTAAGGTTGAGATGCTGAACGCGAAATTTTTTCTTACATCGCCCAGCAATAATATTATGGAGGCATTGCATACCGTTAACGGCGTACAGGAACAAATAAATTGCGGTGTTTGCGGCACCAACGATATTCATATAAACGGTATGGAAGGGCCTTACACACTGGTGCTTATAGATGGCATGCCTATTGTAAGCGCGTTATCGAGCGTATATGGTTTTAACGGCATCCCTACACATTTAATAAAACGAGTAGAAATTGTAAAAGGCCCGGCATCATCTTTATACGGCAGCGAAGCAGTGGGCGGCGTAATAAACATTATTACACAATCGCCGCAAACAGCGCCAAAACTTAGCTTAAATTCCTTCTACACAAGCCATCGCGAGTGGAATACAGATGTTTCTGCGGCTGTGAAGATAAACCCTGTACTTAGTGTGCTTGCGGGAGCAACATATTACCGCAACCAGTTTAAAATTGATGATAACAACGATAATTTCACTGATTTCCCGCTGAACAACAGGCTTTCCTTATTTTCTAAGTGGAATGTACAGCGTAAAAATAACCGTACCTTATCCATGGCAGCCAGGTATTATACAGAAGACAGGTTTGGCGGCGTTTTGCAATGGCAGCCTGCGTACCGTGGCGATACAGTTATTTACGGGGAAAATATAAAAACAAACCGTGTGGAATTTATTGGTACTTACCAGCTGCCGCTAAACCGCCATAAAGTGCGTTTAGATTTTTCGTTCAACAACCACGCGCAGAACAGCTATTACGGCAGTACGCCATACATTGCACAGCAGAAAGTATTTTTCAGCAACCTTATATATGACACAATTTTCAACAAACATAATTTACTGTTTGGCATAACTTACCGACAGCAGTTTTACGATGATAACACACCGGCTACCGCCCGTGCAGATAATTTTGCAATACCCGGCTTGTTTATACAGGATGAAATAAAATTCAGCTACCGCACAAGCATTTTGTTAGGTTTCCGTACAGATTATCATGAAAAGCACAAGCTGGTTTACGCGCCGCGTTTTGCGCTTAAGTTTATACCTGCCGAATGGGCTGCCTTGCGTTTAAATGCTGGTAAAGGCTTCCGCATGGTAAATATTTTTACAGAAGAACATGCCGCGTTAACCGGCGCCAGAACCGTTTTGATTAAAGATAACCTGAAACCTGAGCAATCATATAATATAAACCTCAACTACAATGTAACCTACGCCGCATTACAGGGCTCGGGCACATTAGATGCCGATGTTTTTTATACTTATTTCGATAATAAGATATTACCCGATTATAATACAGACCCCAACCTGATAATTTACGACAATTTAAGCGGGCATGCCGAAGTAAGAGGATTTTCATTATCGGCAAACCATACATTTAAAATTCCGCTTAAACTAAAGGCTGGTTTTACATTTACCGATGTATTTGAAGTGGACAGGAACGCGCTGGGTGAGCGCGAAAAGCAGCCGCAGGTTTTTGCGCCGCGCATGTCAGGTACTTTCCAGGCAGCCTATATATGGAAAAAAGCAGGCCTTACGCTCGATTATACCGGGCGCGTAACCGGGCCGCAGCATTTGCCTGTGTTTAATGAACCGTACCAGCGCCCGCAAAAATCTCCATGGTTTACCCTGCAGAACATGCAGCTTACTAAGGAGTTTAAGAACAAGCCTTTGCAGCTGTATGCCGGCGTAAAAAACATATGGAAATATACACAGCCAAGCCCATTAATTGCACCGGAGGCGCCTTTTAGCGATGACTTTGATACTTCTTATGCATGGGGCCCGCTGCAATCGCGCAGGGTTTTCGCAGGCTTCCGTTACAATATGCGGTAGGCGAAATTCTGCATATATAGTTATACAGGAAAATGCTTCGATAAATGAAATTATATTTTTGGAAAAGTAAAGTAAAAGCTTGTGCCTTCGCCGGGAGTAGATTGCAGCCAGATGCTGCCACCATGTAATTCTACAATCTTCTTGCAAACCGCCAGGCCAATGCCGGTACCTGCAAACTGCTCGCGGTTATGCAGCCGCTGGAAAATAATAAATACTTTATCGGCATATTTGGGGTCGATGCCTATGCCATTGTCGCTAACGCGGAAGAGCCAATCGCTTTCCTGTTCAATAACACCGATTTCTATAAATGGAGCAATACCAGGCTTGCGGAATTTTATGGCGTTTTCAATAAGATTCTGGAATAACTGGTGCAATAGCGATGGAATTGCGCGTATAACCGGCATTTCACTTACATGTATTTTAGCGCCTGCCTCTTGTATTAACAAACCCAATGAATTAAGCACAGCATTTATACTTGTGCCGGCATTGGTATGTACATATTTTACTTCCTGCCTTCCTATCCTCGAATAATCGAGCAGGTCTGTGATGAGTGCCTGCATACGTGCCACACCTTCAGATATATATTTCGAAAACACCAGTACATCCTCATCCTGGCTTTGAATTTTGCGCAAAAGCAGTTGCGTATAGCTCGAAATCATACGCAGCGGCTCCTTCATATCATGGCTGGCAACATATGCAAACTGCTCAAGTTCCTGGTTATTCTTTATCAGCGTTTCCTCGGCCTGTTTACGTAAAGTAATATCTCTGCCAACGCTGTGAAGCTCAATAATTTCGCCCGTTTGCAGGTTCCGCACTTCGCGCATAGCTACCTCCATATAAATAAAGTGCCCTTCTTTGTGCTTAACTTTTATGGTGGCCAGTTTATTGGTGCTATGGTTGCCGGCAACCAGGTGCCTGTTAAGTTCTTCAATATCCGATGGTAATATAAATCTGCTCCGGTTTTGCCCTATCATCTCTTCCGGTTTGTAACCAAGCATTGTTTCTACCGATGGGCTGATGTAAAGATATACGCCATCTGGTGTTGTACGCGATATAACATCCGAAGCATTTTCCGCCAGCAGCCTGAATCTTTCTTCACTCATGGCAAGCTGCTTGGTTCGTTCAAGCACGCGCGATTCGAGCTCATCATTCAATATGCGCAGCTTGGTTTCCGATCTTGCCCTTTCAATGCTCGACCAGCATCTTTCCACTACTGTATCAACAAGTGTAATCTCATCCTGCGTCCAGTATCGTATTTTATCCTGGTGTACAGCCATAAGCGCTACAAGCCGCCCTTCTTTTATTAATGGGCAGCATATTATTGCCTTTATTAATATGGCGTTAAACGTATCGGCGCCTGTTTCCGGCCGCAGTTCACGGTCCACATCGTTAATCACAAGGTCTTTTCCTGCGCGCAGGTCTTCCTCGGCCTGCGGCCCAAATGCCGAAAGCTTGTAACGCCCTGTTGTACTTGGTGTTGTTGGCGACCAGTCGTTTATTATGGTGAAGGATTCTTCATCTTCCTCAACTTCGGCGTACGCGCAGCGGGTTGTTTGCATATGTTCACTGAGCATGCGTGTGGTAAGCGCCATGATCTCTGCCGGGTCGCGAATTTCGCGTGTAGCTTCAGCTATGTTCGATAACAGCCTCAAAGTGTTTTCTTTGATCTTATGGTCATGAATATCGGTACATGAGCCAAACCATTGCAGTGTTTTGCCCTCGCGGTTCAGCAAAGGCATGGCGCGTGCAAGAAACCACATGTACGAACCTTCCTTACTCCGGAACCTGTATTCAATTTCGTAAGGCTCGTTGGTTTCAAGTGAATGCTGCCACCGTTGCCTGGCGCGTTTCCTGTCATCCGGGTGAAGCACTTTGTTCCACACTTCGGTGCCAAGGCTTTCCTTGCTGCTTAAGCCGGTATATTCCGTCCACCTTTGGTTAAAGTAATTATGGTAACCTTCCGCATCGGTTGTCCACACAAGCAGTGGTGTAATATTACTCAGCAGTTTTAACTTCTCTTCAGTTTGCTTCTGCTCATGTATGTTGGTTGCCGTGCCTATCCAAAGTTCAATTTCACCATGTTCGTTTCTTATTGGGTTAGCGCGGCCAAGCATCCATATTGCTTCGCCATCATGCCTAATCCACCTGTATTCTATCTCATATTGCTTACCGGTTTCAAGTGCCCTTTTCCATGCTGCAGATGTTTCATCAAGGTCTTCCGGGCAAACATATTCTTCCCATTTCCAGTCTTTTAGCTGCTTGGCGCCAGTAAAATCGTACCAGGCTTTGTTCAAGTACAGTATTTCACCATTGGGCGCAGCGGTCCAGGCCATTTGTGGTATTGCTTCTATTAATGCTTCAAATCGTGCCAGGCTTTTTTCAAGTTCCTGCGCGCGCTGGCCGTACTCTGCCTCTAATTCGTTGTAAAGCTGCCTGAGGTTTGTTTCTGCGGCATTTGCTTTATCTGCCAATTCCTTCATCTGCAGCTTGGCCTTGGCCTGCTTTAAAGTTTCCACCGTAATAAGATTTGTAAAGAAGCCGAGAATAAATATAAAACCGGTACGGGCAAGAACATCATAAATATCGGCATTATGCAGCTGTCCCAGCAAAGCAATTTGCGCAAAGTAAATAACAGTGTAAAGTATGGCGGTAAAAAGCGTTACCCTTGTTGAAAAACGATACGCAACTGCCAGTATGGAAGCATAGAAAATAAGGTAGAAAGGCGAAAAATAACCGCCTGTGGCATAAATCCATAAGGAAGTTACAAGCCCATCGCTGCAATAAGTAAACCAGCTTGCGCGGAAAACCGAGAATTTGCGGTATGGCTCCCAGATTAAGGTAGCCGCGCCATAAAGCCATATGATACCCAGCAGTATATATGCCAGCGGACTAATAATATACTGCTGCGGCATTAAAAAAAATACCAGTGTGCAGAAAGCAATTACTATACTGCGTATAACAGAACTGTTTTTCTCTGCTATCAGCAGCTTTTCAGAAATGGCTGCATTTAACAGGTTTACATCAGTACGTACCTGGTTAATATCTTTGCTGAGGTTCGGCTCCACTTAGATTATAAATAGCTGTTGCGGCGGGCGGCTTAAAATTATGCTTGCTGAATAATAAACATATACATTTAAAAACTATAAGTGTTTTAGTGTGCCTCAACAAAATTACAGTTATATAAAGCAGCCGGTAACATTATGTAAAGTATTTTTCGCAGTGTTAACATATGTACATCAAATTCTGCAAACAAGCTTGGTGCTTTAACGTTGGTAAGGCATAAGAACTAAAACTACTAAACCACAATAACATGCAGAATCCACTAACCGCCACAAACACTTCTATATACAACCCGGTAAAAGGTGTATATTGTTATCGTATTGTGTTTGTAAATGTAATATTTATTGCCATAAACGGCACTGAAGATAACGATAAGCCTGAATGGGTTTTGATAGATGCCGGGCTTAAAGGTTTCAGCGGCAGAATAAAAAGGCTGGCGGCTAAGCATTTTGGCGAAGGCAATCCACCCAAGGCCATTATATTAACGCATGGCCATTTCGACCATGTTGGTTCGCTTAAAAAGCTGGCTGAAGAGTGGGATGTACCGGTTTACTGCCACAGGCTTGAGTTTCCGTATGTAACAGGAAAATCTGCTTATCCGCCACAAGATCCTACGGTTGACTATGGTTTAATGGCGATGGTTTCGCGCATTTATCCTACAGAGCCTATTGATTTGGGGAACCGTGTGTTTCCATTACCGGCAGATGGAATTGTTCCTTTCCTGGATGAATGGACATGGTACCATGTGCCCGGCCATTCGCCTGGCCAGGTTGCCTTGTTCCGCGAAAATGACCGTGCATTGATTAGCGCCGACGCATTTGTAACAACAAAGCAGGAAAGCGCTTATGCCGTTATGACGCAGCGGAAAGAGATAAACGGCCCGCCGGCATATTTTACCATCGACTGGGAAACGGCTGAGGATTCGGTTAGGCTGCTGGAAGGCTTACGGCCTGATGTGGTTGTAAGCGGGCACGGCAGACCAATGCAAGGCAGCAAAATGCGTAAAGAACTCCGTGAGCTGGCTCACCATTTCCGCGAGCTGGCAATGCCTGAGCATGGACGTTATGTTAACCAGCCTGCCATTGCCGATGAACGTGGCGTGGTTGATGTTCCACCGCCGGTTACCGATGTTTTACCCCGCGTGCTGGCAGGTGTTGGCCTGCTTGCCGTGGCAGCCACTACCAGTTATTTACTGCTTAGCAGAAATTCAGGCAGTAATGGTAAAAATGTTCGTGCCGAAAGTGCAAAACGCAGCAAATCAACCGGCGCAACGGCACAAGCAAAGCAAACGGACAATAGCAGTGCAGGCAACAAGATCACGGCAAAAACAAGCAGTAAAAAGAAAGCCGAGAAGCAGGGCGCAAAAGAAAGTACAGCAATTTCCCGCAAGGCTGCTGCAGAAAAAAACAGCAAAACAGCTAAATCTAAAACCAAAAAAGCTAAGAAAGAAAATTAATACCGAAACTTTTAAAATAGAAATGCCGGCCCGAAATTACAGGCCGGCATTTTATTTTTTTTGGTTGTTGTTTACTTGGTTAAATGACCGTTGATGAGTTTGGTCATTTCGAACATATTAACTGTTTTTTTGCCGCCAAATACTTTTTGCAACTTGTCGTCAGCGTTAATATTTCTCTTTTCTTTTGGATCCTGCAGGTTGTTTTTCTTGATATATTCCCAAACTTTTTTTGTTACCTCGGTACGAGGAATTGGGTCTTTACCAACAATTGGATGAAGTGCTTCACCGATGTTTACCGGTGCCATAAAAGCAGAATTTGCTTTCTTTGGTGCATCGCCGGAACTTGCTTTTTTGCCTTTTTCAGATGCGCCAGTTGATGATTTTGCCATATTTGTTTTTGTTTATAATAATTAGATTTTCAAACCTATAAATCAAATTTCAAAATACAAGCAATTCGGCAATTTTTTTTCTTAAAAACTTTAATTTTTTTTTAATGAAGCGCATTTTAGGGTTTTTTAACACACGGTAAGGCTTATTTTTTATGGAGATACGTAAACTCATTGGTTTAGCACTGCTGTTTTTCGGCCTGCTGCTTTATAAAATTATTCCTTGTAATTAGTAGTTTTTCCATATAAGCCCGCAGAAAAAAATAGTTTACCAAACGGCCGGCAATTCCAAACGGCGACTCAAAATAAAAAAGGTCAGTTACTTGCGTTGTATCTTGTTTTTGTACAAAAATATGCCGGTGCTTCATTTTCCTTAAAGGCCCTTTCACCATTTCATCGGTAAAGGTATTTGGAAAGTCAAAAGCCGTAATGCGGGTTCGTAATTTCATATAAATGCCAAAATGTTTTGCGCGCCATTCTACTTCTTCATGCAAGCCAATTAATCCGGTAGTTTTACCGCCAATTGCCTTTTCGTTGGTTTGCGCGGTTGATAACTGATGAAGATCCAGATCACGTGACAGGTTAAAGCATGTTTCTATATCTGCAAGTATTAAGGTTTTAAGTTTAATCAGCGGCATTATTTTTCAGTTGTAGCGGCCAGAAGGCTTCGGTTGTTAAAAGTTGTCGGCCCAGTATTTCTTCGGCATGTTTGGTACATGCTGTATTATTCTGCTGAAGCAACAACAGCTGTTCGCGGCTAATTATAAACGGAAAAAGCATTGCGGCGAGGTTTACAAGTTTATTAAAAACCGGGCTTTTAAGCGAAACTATTTTTACCGGATCTGTAAAACATATTAACTGCTTAAGCGTGAAAGCATGTGGCCCGGCAATTTGTATTATATGTGGCCGGCTGGCCGATTCGCATAACCGGGCAATTATTTCTGTGAAATCGCCAGGCATTACAGGCTGTATTTTAACGGAAAGCATTTTTTCGGGTGCCGGTATATGGCCAAATGTGAAACGGCTTATGTTGCGCAGCTGGCGCAGCTTCTTTACAAGCATGGTTCCAGGTGTGCAAACAATAGATGGCCTCACAATAACACAGTTGCCTGCTTTAAGCAATACATTATCGGCAATAGCTTTGGTGCTTAAAAAGGCCGATCTGCTCCAGCTGTTCGCGCCAAGCGCCGATATGTTAATTATAAACGGGTTGCCAATGTTTTGCCGCTGCTGAAGCATTTTTTCCGCAAGTTGTATATGTAGCTTTTTATAAGTATTATCACCATGCTCATTAATTATGCCTATGCAGTTTATAAGAATATCTGCGTGGCCTAAAATGCTCCAGTTACTTGTAAAAGGATCAAAACCAATAATATTGCCGATTTTGGAATTAGTATTTTTGCGGCTTGTACCAATAAGCTGCCAGGTTGGAAATGTTTTTAGCAGTTTTTGAAAAATTATACTTCCCAATTGGCCGGTTGCTCCAAGTATTACAACTTTCATAACGCTACGTTTTTAAGCGGTAGCCACTGATAATCAATTTTCTCTTTAACATAAAAGGCTCCTTCAAACCTTGCTGTCGTAAAAAAAGTAGTTTCGAAGTTTTTACAGCACATCCATTCTATCGGCCATTTTTCACGCTGTATTTCTACCATTTTCAATTTTTTCCCAAGCGGGCAGTAAGCCCTGTCAACCGCCGCAACTTCTTTTTGAAGCATTTCATTTACTGCACACGGATTTTTATTTTCCCAGCTGTAGCGTAAATACTGTTTCCCGCTGCGCAATTCAAAGGTGTTGCCGGCCTCTGTAATTTGCGCTAAATCAAGCTTGTATATTGTTAATATTTTACCTCCGGTAACAATAACCGGCTTATCGGTAAAAGACCTATAAAAATAAATGCCTTTGTTTTCGCCATTATTGTACGCCGAATCGTCAATCAGTAACCTGAATGCTATATGCCGGTAACTGAAATGTAAGGCTTTCGGGAAGAAAACCGGCCGCATTTTACGCAGATCCACATTCACCATGGATATAAGCGCCCTTCCGTTATAATCGCGAATTTTTATGCCTGCTGGTAAATAAGGCTCAATTTCACTTTTTTCTACAGAGAAATTGATAAGCTTTATATGATGCAGCTCGCCGATATATTTTACCGGCAGGTTTTTTAAGAACGTCATAATTTAAAGCTATTTAAAGTAAAAAATATAAACCCAAAATACTGCTGTAACCTGGAGCGCCGCAAACCATGCTAAAGTCCACAATTGTTTTATGCGCAGCTTTTTTGAAAAAACATAATGCAGCCGTAGCATTATTAAACTGCTTAATACTACGCTGATAATCGGAACAATAGCGTAATTATAACCTGTTAAAGGCCCTGCGAAAAGTGAGGGGAGGAGAATGCAAACGCCAGCCAGCATAATTAACCCAAGGCATGCGATGTAACTCAAACGCCTGTTGTTCGGCATAAAAAACAAGGCTGCAGAAATTTGTACCAGCCAGCCAGTGCCTGCAATGGCAAGCATTTTTAAACCTGCGTTTCCTCTTATTTGGTGGGGAAGGTAATGCGCAGTGGTTTCGCCAAACGCATAAGTTATTATGACAGAAAATATTACAGCCAGCGCAATTAATTTTTTCTGCTGCGCTTTTGTTACATCAGCTGTTCCATGAGGTGGTATTATGTTATTTATGTATGATGATATGGGCTTTATCCCGCGCATGGTTACGCTGTAAAACCTGCTTATACTTACATGCAGATTTTTACACACAGCCATGCATTTTGCATATATGGTTTGCCTTAAAAATGCTTCGGCAATTGCTGCAGCAGCATCAAATGTATATAGGTTATTTTGATCAAATGCAATTGCCTGATTATGCGCTGGCGTAAGCGTGTGAATTTTGTTCGGTCCTGGTTTTCTTGCAAAAGGTTTCTGCGGTAAACATTCCCGGCTACGATTTCCGGCATCAGGTATTTTCTTGTTTTGCATCTTCATAATATTCGAATTTGATGTTTCACATGTTTCAGTAAAAATTGAAAGTTATAGGTAAAAAAAGTGTTTCTGGATAATAGTAGATTGTTATTATTATTATGGGCTTTTAACATGTCAGCGGCAAATATAACTAAACTTTCTAAACTTTCAAATAATAATGAAACATATTGTATTAACTCAGTAATGAAGTTTTGGTTTATCGCCAGATGTCAATTTTATATTAATCAACCAAAAACATAAACAAGCATTGAAAATACAGCTGTAGTTCAGAAATTTTAATTTTTTCGGAACAAACCATAGCATGTTCAAAGAAAGAAATGATACCTGAAGTATTTTTTAGCAGGTATATATATGCAGATTGATGCGATGACGAAAACAACTGCCTGCAAAATCAGTTTTTATGTATTATGGAATTTAAGTTACCAGGCATATTAAAAAATGATAAAGGGCAGATTCGCCAGGTTGGCTTCGAGCTGGAGTTTGGCGGCGTTAACCTAGATACAACTGCACAATGTATTATAGATTTATATGGCGGCAAAAGAGTGATTTACAACAGCTTTCTGCAAGAGGTAGTAGATACCGAGCTGGGTAAGTTCTCTTTAAAAATGGATGCGCTTATGCTAACTGAGCAATCGTACCAGAGCTTTCTGGAGAAATTTGGCTTAGACGCTGACACCACTACCATTGATGAGCTGATGGAGTCCGTAGCATCGGTAGTTGTTCCGTACGAAGTGGGCGCTCCGCCCGTGCCAATGACGCTCGTACACAGGATAGATGAGCTGCGCAAAGCGCTGCACTTAAAGCAGGCCGAAGGTACGCACGCATCTGTTTTTAACGCCTACGCCACACACATAAATCCTGAGCTAACGGCCCTTAATGCTGATACTATTTTGCGTTACATAAGGGCTTTTCTTTTACTTTACCCGGCTATACATTACCGTGCTGAGCTATCCATTCGCCGCAGACTGTCAAATTATATCGATCCGTTTCCTGAAGAATATATCAAGCTTGTGCTATCGCCCGCGTACCATGCCGATTTTGATAAACTACTGATGGATTACAATTTTTATAATCCCAACCGAAACCGCCCGCTGGATATTTACCCGGTATTCGCCTATATAAACAAAGGTAAAACCGATTTACTGAAAGATATCGGCAATGTTAAACCACGGCCAACTTTGCATTACCGCCTGCCCAACTGCGAGATAGATGCGGCTGACTGGTCGCTTGCCATTGACTGGAACGAGTGGGTTGCTATAGAGGAGCTTGCCGCTTTACCCGATGATGAGCTTATTAAATTGTGCGAAGAATACCTGGCGCTGGAACATTCAACTGTTTTTGGTTTCAACCGGAAATGGATTAAACGAACCGAACATTTACTGAGCTGATGCCAAGACCCAGAATAGGAATTACCGGACCTGATGTAGGCGGAGAAGCGGCCTGGCTTTTTACGGCGTACAATGTTTGGCGTGCAGGCGGCCACCCGGTGTGGATACGGCCATCGAAACCTAAAACCCATATTGCGCTGAATGGCCTTATTATTGGCGGTGGGGCAGATGTTGACCCAAACACATACGAGCAGGAAGATTTTTTGCAGGAATATCTCGACAGGTCCATACATGCAAAAAAGGGAAATATCTTTAAGCGGGTTTACCTGTTTTTTAAGCTATATATATATGCAGTGATTTTTTATGTGCGAAAATTCCTGAGCCGGAAGGGTAGCGGGCTTGATAAAGACCGGGATGTGCTTGAGTTTAACCTGCTTAAGGATGCTGAAAAATTAAACCTGCCCATACTTGGTATTTGCCGCGGCGCACAGCTGATAAACATTTATTTCGGCGGCAGCCTATTTAAAGATATTGATGAATTTTATACCGAGCATGTCAATGTACGCAGTATTTTCCCGGTAAAGCATGTTACCATAAATGCAGGCAGCAAGCTATCACATATATTAAGTGCGGAAAAAATAGTTGTAAATGCGCTGCATCACCAGGCGGTGAACATACCAGGTAAAAATATTGCCATTGTGGGCCGTGAACCAAACGGAATTGTACAGGCAATTGAATCTTCCGCTCACGATTTTTTAATTGGCGTACAGTGGCACCCTGAGTACCTGGTAAGAATAAACTCACAACGCAGCATATTCAAGCACCTTGTTAAGCGTGCCAGTAATAAAATGGCTGTTGCAAAAAGTAAGGCTTAGAACCTGTAAACAAATGCGAAGCCGGCCTGCCCGTTTGTATAAGCGGGTATAAAAATTGTATTTGCGTGCCTGATGATCTTTTTTTTAACCAAAGGATATACTGCATAAGTTGTTTTGGCCGATAACATCCCAATGCCAGCGCCAATAAGTACATCACTCATCCAGTGCCTGTTGTTTAACATGCGCATAGCGCCGGTTGCGGTTGCTACGGAATAACCGGCAATACTGTACCAAACGCTCACATCTTTATATTCCTGGTGTAAGAATTCTGCAGATGTAAATGCAAAAGCGGTATGGCCGGAAGGCAAGGAGTTAAACGTACTCCCATCGGGCCGCTGTATATTGGTAATTTGCTTTAACGACAAAACCGTAATGCCGGTTAATGCGCCGGAAGCTGCAAACATAAGCGTTTTATCCGTAAACGAATTTTTACCCTTTACACCGGCAAGGTGCAGTATATAAACTGCCGCAGCAGGAGCAAGTACGGTATAGTCATCCAAACGTGTATGGAAACCACCAAAATTTGACTGTATCGCGCTTTTCGCATCGGCACTGCTGTATAAACCGTTATTGCCTATTGAAGAAATACCATAGCCAATAAGCGCTGCCGGAATAATGACAGGCTTCAAAAAACCTGTATTATTACTGTTTTTGCTCGAAACGGAATCGGCCTGCTGGCAATAGAGTTTGCAGTTTCCGGATAAAATGAACAATATAATCAGCAGATTGCCCGCATGGCGTGGTAATTTCATCAGCAGGTTGTTTACCTAAAAATAAGCAAATAAAGTTATGAAATTGTTAAGCTGAAGTTTGCATATTCAAGGAGAAACGGCACAAAAAAAGGGGCCCCTTTTAAAGAACCCCCTACCACCCTAATTAAAAACTTGTAATGAATACAAGAATTGAGACAAAGTAACGGAATTTAAAATGAATTGCCAAATTTTTTAAAAAAATGTAAATTCAGCATTAACAAAGCCTTGCATTTTGGTTTAGAAAAAATAACTGGCCTGGTTATATTAAGCCTGTACGGCTGCTGTTTGCGCCCAGAATTTATAGGTTTCCTGCACGGTAACAACAAAATTTGTATTTATGCTTTGCTTGGAAATAAAAGCGTTTGCCCGAAGGTTATAGGCTTTTAAAATATCATCGTTACTATCTGAAGAAGAAAACAGGATAATAGGGATTCGGCTTAAAACAGGATCGTTCTTTATCCAGTCGAGGATTTCATAGCCGCCAACACGCGGCATATACAGGTCGAGAAAAATAAAATGCGGAAGCTTATCCGGCACTGAACGTACCTCTTCCAGGATCTTTATTGCCTCATCGCCATCAAAAACATAATTAAACGTGCATTTAGGATCGAGTTTTTGAATGGCCCGCTTCACAATAATAATATCTTCGAGCGTATCGTCAATAATCATTACGCGCGTTGAAAATAAGCCGGTTACTTCGTTTTTCGTGTTCATAAAACTATCAACAAATATAATTCTAAATTAAACAATTAGCTATTTTACACGAAATGATTTTTTGTGCTTTTATTAAAACGCATAATTCTTTTTTAATAAATTCAGATATAAATAATAGTATATTTATACGACATGCTTATACAAATCAGCTTTAATTATTCGAAGATGTCAACTGCAAAAGTTGCCATATACTTTAAAATGTATTGCTGTTACAATATTTATCAATTAAAATTTTTAATGGATCAGTAAGGTTTTTAGACGCGCCCTAATATATCTGAGCGAAAAACTAAAAGCCCGCAGAGTAAAGTAAAAACTCAGCGGGCTTTTTTGTACATAACGGTATTATTCTTAAAGCATAATGCTTATATTGCTTTTTTTTGCTAATTCAAGGAGCAGGTTCTCTCCTCCCTGCTCCCTGCAATTAGCTGATTTGTAGTAAAGGATAATTTTCTACGCTATATTTACTACGTGCTTTAAATATTTTTAAAATTAAAAAGGTATTTAACAAATATTGGGTGTAAAAAATAAGCAGGCAGCCCGGCACAAAAAACATTTTTAGTTTGGGTACTTATTCTCCAGTAAAGCTTAATTTGTTTAGCTACCTTAACGCTAAATAAAACTTATTTGTGTTATCGGGTGTAAAATTAAAGCATAATTCCGATAAAATTTTTTCCGTTTTATAAATGGCAATTTACAGCCTGTAATTTGCAGGTTTTGGTTTATAAATGGTATTTCGCAGCCCATTTAATTTTGATTTAAGAAATTAAAAGCCATAAAAATAGCTGTTTTTAGTGGATCAATGGTGTTTTTGGCCGTATTCGAGTATGTTAAGGCCTTTAATAATTTTTTGCTGAGAAGTTATTCTTGTAATATCAAACTCATAATTTTTTACATATATCACAGTGGTGAAAAATGGTTAGCAGGTAAAAAAAAAGCAGGCTGGATGTAAACGCAGCGCTGCTTTTTTATTAAATGGCTTAAACAAAAATTACCTGTTTACTACCAGCTTATGGTTAATCAACATGTTATCTGACCTGAGGGTTATAATATATGTACCATTTGGCAGCTGATCTGTTTCAATCTTCATATTTTGCTCGCCTGCTGTTAAATGCTGCACAGGTAATGATGTAATTGTTTTGCCAGCAATATCGGTAATGTTTATCTGCACCTGCGATGATTTGCCTAACGTAAATGCCAGTGTGGTTTGAGTAGTTGCCGGGTTAGGGAAAAGATTGCCGAAGCCTGTATTGTTGTGTTTTTTAGTGTTTTCTATGCTTGCCGATTCTTTCGTACTGTAAACAAGCACGCCTTCTGTTGTGCCTATCCATATATTTCCATGCTCATCTTCTTCAAGCGCGGTAATATTACCGGTTGGTATGGGGCTGTTTTTCCAGTCGAATATTACGCTTTCACCCTTTTTGTCTGTTTTTTTCAGGGTGGAAGGGTACATGGATCCTGTCCAGAGGTTGTTTTCACTGTCAATTAAATGCGCTGAAACTATGATCGGCTGCCCGGTTGCGTATTCATTCCATTTTTCACCATCGAAATAGCTAAGGCCGCCGCCCCAGGTACCGGCCCATACTTTATTTGTTCTGGCATCAATTTTCATATCCATAACATAGCCGCCTGCAAAGGTCTTATCGTCAAAGCTATAGCGTTTCCAGTTGTTGTTGGCATATCGGTATATATTTCCCTGGCCCGTTCCAAGCCAAACAATGTCATCGGCAGCTATAGCAATGCTTACAAAACGCTCGTTGGCTTTAAATGAGGATGGGTTTTCTATATGCTTCCATTCTTTGGTATCAATAATGCTGATGCCTTTTTCGTGCACCGCCCATATATTTCCTTTGCTGTCGAAACCTACATCTTTAAAATCTTCAGCTGGCAATTCGCTGCTTTCCAGGTCAAATATTATCCATTTATCATCAACCAGCTGCGTGAGGCCTTTGTCGGTTGCAAACCAAGGATTTCCGTTCTTATCTGTCCTGACGCGTGCAATATAATCGGATGGTAATTTGGAGTTGTTTTTATTGAAATAGGCCCAGCCGTTTTTATTATAACGTGTTACGCCGCTATTGGTATTTATCCATACATTGCCTTTTTTATCGGGTGTAATGTTGCGTACGTAATTTTCTGCAATGGTATTTGTAAGTGCTGTTACATGCTGCCACTGGTTATTTACCAGCCTGGAAATTCCGGTTTCACCTGCGCCCCACAGCATGCCCTTCCTGTCGAGGCAAAGCGCCGCTATTTTACCATTTTTAAATGCCGACCAATTTTCACCGTTATACTTATATGTAGCGCCAAAAGTAGTTACCCACAGGTTGTTTTCGGTATCGACCTGCGCGTACATTGCGCTGCTCATATCCTGTAATTCGCGCATATCGCCAAGCGCAATCCATTTATTCGATTCAGCATCCAGCTTAAAAGCGCCGCCATGGCCGGTGGCAATAACGCCTAATGTTTTGTTGTAATCAATATCATTAACACCATATAAAGGCAACCCTTCAGAGTAATCGGTAAAAAGCGAGTTTTGCATGTAGTAAACACCATGTGCGGCGCCAATCCATAGGCCGTTGTTTTCATCTACTTCAAGCGCCCATACATCGGTTGAATGGAATGACGGTGTATTTTTGCTGTTGTAAATTTTCCAGTTGTTATCTTTAATTACTACAAGGCCGTCACCGGTGCCAATATAAACATTTCCAAGCTTATCTGCCGCAACTGCTCTTACCGCGTTATCCGGCAGTTTAGAGTTTTCAGTGTTAAAGCTTTTCCATTTGCTGCCATCGTACATGGCAATGCCGGCATCGTACGTACCAATCCAAATGTTGTTCGCCAGGTCAACTGTTATATCCTCAACCGTGTTGGATGGCAATCCGCCGTTGGCTTTGCTGAAATATGTTTTTTTACCGCTGGTTATATCATATTTTACCAGCCCGCCTAATGATGCTATCCACATGCTGCCATCGGCTTCGTACATGCTTTTTACATTATTATGGCTGCTGTAATTCGTCCACACCGGCTCTGCGGCACGGGCTTTAAAAGTATAGCAAATTAGTATCGTAAAAAATAGGAATACCTGTTTCATACCTTGTCAGATTTTTTAATCGTTATGACAAAATTAACCTTACTACTAATATAATGATTTTTATGCTTTGCTTTATTATTGGAAATTCAAAACTATGTTTTATCCTTTTTTCTTTCATCGGATTCCTTTTCTGAACTTAGTGCTCATATAGTATTTCATATATACCTGCCGCAGAAAATACTTCTAATACAGCTGTAAATCTTATAGAAGCAGGCCGGTAAACCTTCATCTTTGAAAAATTTTTATCATACGCAAAATAAGGCGCAAATTACGGCCAGGCTGATGCATTATTGGAAATTTAACGTATTTTGGCTGCATGAAAGCGACAGATACCCTGCATAAGTTAATACAATCTTTAAGCAAAGCCGAAAAACGCAACTTCAAACTGTATGTATCGCGCTATAACTCAAAAGAGAAGAACAATTATATAAAGCTTTTTGAAATAATTGAGAAGCAGGATATTTACAATGAAGCGGAAGTTAAAAATCAGCTTATTGGCGAAAAATTTCTTAAACACCTGCCATCCGAAAAAAACTATTTATATAACCTGCTGCTGGAGAGCTTACAGCTTTTACATGCCGATGAAATTCTGATCTACAAACTGAAGAACCGCATACAGCAGGCCGCCATATTATTGAAAAGAGGCCTGGCGGATCAAAGCATCAAGATTTTGAAAAGAGTGAAGGAAACCGCGCAGCAAAACGAGCTTTACGCCGTAATACTTGATGCGCTGCAGGTTGAAAAGCAGGTTGTTACGCGGAATTATTTTGCCGGTTACGCCCAAACCGAGCTGGACGCCATATATACAGAGGAGAAAAAATGCATTGCGCTGATTGCGGAAACCAACGAATACTGGCGGCTTTTCAGTACATTCTACAGGTTTCATTACGGTAAGGGTTCTGTGCGCGATGTTGCCGGCTGGAACCAGGTAAAAGCCATTTTTGCGCATCCGCTGCTTTCCGATTTTTCCAGGGCAAGAACTTTTCAAACGCAGCTCGACTTTTTGCACATACACGCCCTGTATTATTTTATGAACGGTGAGCCCGCCAAAGCATATGATTTTAACATGCGGCAGCTTGCACTGCTGGAAAGCAGGCCCGATAAAATGAAGGATTACCGTAAAAGATACCAGGCAACGCTTAACAACCTGCTGATGGACGGACTTAATCTTGGCTTGTATGACGAGGTAGAAAAAGGCATTGCAAAACTGCGCAGGCTGGCTTCGGATACAGATGATAAAAACCTGCAGCAGCGCGCGGATGTTTACAGGCTTACAACCATACTTGAGCTGAACGTTATTTTAAAGCGCGGCAATTTTGAACCTGGTTATTTACGTTTACAACCCTTGCAGAAAGAACTTGAACTGTATGAAAAACATATAGTTAAACATAACCTGCTAACCATTTATTACCTGTTTGCCTATGTAAGTTTTGGTGCGGGTAAATATAAAGATTCAGTTCGCTGGCTGGCCAGGATAATTAATGACGCCGAAGAAGATGTTTTGCAGGACATACACGCATTTGCGCGTATTTTCAGCCTAATTGTGCATTACGAGCTAAAAAACCACGATTTACTGGATTACCTAAACCAGCAAACTGTAAGGTACCTGAACAAACGAAGCAAGTTTTACCGCGCAGAAAACATCTTGCTGAAAAACCTGAAGAAATTATCGGCAGTAACGCATTCCGCGAAAGCGCTCGAAAAAATATTTAAAAATATGGAAACGGAGCTGCTGCCGCTGGCGCAGGATGAAAACGAGCGTAAAGCATTTGAATATTTCGATATTATCAGCTGGATTGAAAGCAAGCTCAGCAAAAAAGATTTCGCATATATAGTACAGGCAAAAAATAGTTAAGGCTGCAATGGCTGCTCAGTACCGGTTATTTTTACAGGTTTCCTGGTTGATAGCAAACCGAACATCATAACCAGCGCAGTAAGTATAATTACCTGTATTATAAGCGATTTGTTTACTATAGGTATAACCTGGTTCAACGGAATAGAAAAAAATAAAAGTATGGTAATTAAACCGCGCGGCGCTACAAATAATAGCGGCGAGACCGGCAAACGCGTAATTACCAGCAATATATAGCGTATAAAAAAAATGCCTGCTGTAATGCCGGCAGCCCAAACCAGCGTCTCTAAATTTAGTATTTCCGCGGTGCGTATGAGGTAACCAAACACCAGGAAAAATAAGGATCGGATAAGGAAAACAGTTTCAGTAATAATATCCTTGAACTTATGCGCCTCGCGGTTAAGCTCTTCGGGCCGTAAACGCTGTATCCATTTATAGCCTTTCAGCTCATCCAGATTACCTAAAAAAAGCCCGAACAACAATATGAATAGCAAGCCCGGCAGGTGATAGATCTTGGATATTTCATATATAAGGATCACCAGTAAAATAATGGGCGCAAATTTTATACTATGCTCTATACGGCCGATAAGGAATGACAAACCAACGGTTGCTACAAACGATATGGCGATAATTATAATTAGCTGAAGCACAAAGCTGCCGAAAGACGATAACGAAATAACGGCATTTAAGGCGAAAAAATTAAAAAGCAGTACGCCTAAAATATCGGAAAGGCTGCTTTCATAAATAATGAATTCCTTATTGGCAGATGACAAATATTTTACGCTTGGAATGGCGATAGCGCTGCTTATTACACAAAGCGGAATGGCATTGGTAAGGCTGTCTTTTAAATTTGCTCCGGTAAAATAATGGAAAAGGTAAGCCAGCCCGAATGCGAGCACCATGAGCGGTACAAGCGCTAAAAAGAACGATTTTTTTATAAGCGGCGCCTTGCTTTTGTCGAGCTCCAGCTCCAATGAGCCTTCCAGTACAATAAGTATAAGGCCAATGGTGCCTAAAATTGGCAGCAGCGGTGTAAGGTTTGGAATTTCAATGCCTGAGAATTTTGATACCTGCCGTACCAGCCAGCCGAGCAGCAGCAGTAAAATTACCGATGGAATGCGGGTTCGTGAAGCGGTAAGATCAAAGGCGTAAGCAATTAAAAGTAATACGCATAAAGTTGTAATAATGGCTGCGGACATATTTTGATTTTACAATAACCGAAGGTGTATTTGATACATTCCCGGTTATCAGTTCCACTCAAAAATACATAATTGCGTTAAATGTTGCGATTTTTTAACGGGCAGGCGTCTGCTTTGGCCTGCTTTTAAGCTTGCGGAAACCTGCATCAATTTCCATTGCTTCATATATATAACTGCGTAAAAATGCTTCATCAACCTGGCTGGCCATTGTATAGTCTTTATAAGCAACCTGCTTCCGATCGCCCAGGTACAGGTGCTTCTCCGCATCGGTAAGTAAAGCGCCATAATTAAAGCCCAGACGCACACCGGTATAGGTTTGCTTTTTACCCCAAAGCACAGAAGCCGGCCAAACAAAGCAAATAACCCGGTTGAGGCTGTAAAACGGCACGTTGAACGATAGCTTCTCCCTGGCATTTGGCATGCAGTCGCGTATAATTTCCCTCAGTAATACAATTATTTCAAATTCCTCATCCTGCAGGAAATCCATAAATTCATTTACATTCTTAAAATCAACGTTCTGCATTTTATTTCCCATATATAC
>DAIUCM010000037.1:0-28275 GCA_036846145.1 Bacteroidota bacterium | reverse complement strand
CTTATTAACGTTTGCTATAAGCTTCGGAAAATATAAAATGAATATTAGTTTAATTGCGCCTGAAGCATTTTTCAACAAATTCATATATGGAAAATCCAAATAAAGCGTAGAGATTTTTCCCCGAAAAGCAAGTGTAAAAGAGTGTAGACTTAAACATAACAAAAATTTATATTTTATTTCTCATTTTGTTAAACAAAACCGCACACAAAAAACTTATGCATACTCATTAGTAGAGAGAACACCAACTTAATATCATTTATTGTTAAACAAAACCTTGCTTGCTGATCCAGGAATTTCAGCATGTGGGGAATTATTTTCTCATAAATGATAGTATAAAACTGAAACCAAACGCTCCTAAATAGCTGATAAAGAGAAATGATTGAACAAAAATTTGTTGTGAGGCTGGCAAATGAAAACGATTTTGCTTTTGCCCAACAAATATGTGATGAAATGGAATCTTCAGCAAAAGCACGGGGAACTGGCATTGCGAAAAGATCTCCGGATTATATAGAATTAAAAATGCAGGAAGGCAAGGCAGTTATCGCGTTTTCGCACGATGGCAACTGGGCCGGCTTTTGTTACATTGAAACCTGGGGGCACGGAAAATACGTAGCCAACAGTGGTTTGATTGTAGCACCGCAATGTCGTAAAGATGGTTTGGCGAAAAAAATAAAACTCAAAATATTCGAACTCAGCCGCAAGAAATATCCTGATGCAAAAATCTTTGGTTTAACAACCGGCTTGGCTGTAATGAAAATCAACTCAGATTTGGGTTACGAACCGGTAACTTATTCTGAATTAACCACTGATGAAGCATTCTGGAACGGCTGCAAAAGCTGCGTGAATTACGATATTCTTGTAGCGAAAGAGCGTAAAAATTGCCTTTGCACCGCCATGCTTTACGATCCAGTAGAAAAGGAAAAGAAAATAGAATTCAAGGTTCCTGAACCACAAATTCAGCAGGAATTATTAAAAGCATATCTTATTCTAAATAAAGAAGATACAGGATTAGCGATCACCACCAGGAAAACATTACTCTAACCATTTTTTACCTCACCTATATATGAAAAAAGTTGTACTAGCTTTCAGCGGCGGCCTCGATACTACGTATTGCGTAAAATATTTGTCGAATGAGCTTGGCCTCGAAGTGCATTCCGTAACGGTAAATACCGGCGGATTCACTGCAGAAGAACTTGAAAAAATTGAAGCGCACGCATATAATCTTGGTGTAAAAAGCCACGTAACGGTAGATGAAGTTCATAACTATTACGAGAGCTGCATCAAGTATCTTATTTATGGAAATGTGCTGAAAAATGGAACCTATCCTTTGTCTGTAAGTGCGGAACGCATTGTGCAAGCGTTAGCGGTTGCAAAACACACGAAACTGATTGGCGCTGATTACGTTGCGCACGGAAGTACAGGCGCAGGAAATGACCAGGTTCGTTTCGATATGGTTTTCAATATCCAGATTTCGGATGTAAAAATATTGACGCCAATTCGTGATAATAAACTTTCGCGTGAAGATGAAATTCAATACCTGAAAGTAAATGGTGTGGAAATGAATGTCGAGAAAGCGCAATATTCCATTAATAAAGGTATTTGGGGGACATCAGTTGGCGGAAAAGAAACGCTGACTTCTCACGATACTTTACCTGAAGAGGCGTATACAAATCAACTCATAAAAACACAGCCGGAAAAAGTGGAACTGCAGTTTATGTGCGGCGAATTGCTTTGCGTTAACGATCAGGAATTCGAAAAACCGGAAGAAGCCATTGCCTATTTGCAGGAGCTGGCTGCGCCTTTTGCCATTGGCCGCGATATACATGTTGGCGATACGATAATCGGTATAAAAGGCCGTGTTGGTTTCGAAGCTGCAGCGCCTTTGATCATCATAAAAGCGCATCATACTTTAGAGAAACATGTTCTTACAAAATGGCAGCTTTACTGGAAGGACCAGATGGCGAATTTCTACGGAAACTGGCTGCATGAAGGACATTTCCTTGACCCGGTAATGCGCAACATGGAGCGTTTTATGGAAGATACGCAGCAGAATGTTACCGGTAAAGTTTTCGTGTTGCTGGCGCCATATCGTTTCCAGGTTTTGGGTATAGAATCACCTTACGATCTGATGCACGCAGAGTTTGGCAAATACGGCGAAATGAACAACAGCTGGAGCGGCGAAGATGTAAAAGGTTTCGCTAAGATCTTCGGCAACCAAACCATGATCTACCATAAAATCAACGAAAATAAATTAGAAGCGCATGTCTAAAATAAGAGCTGGAATTGTTGGCGGAGCGGGATATACAGGCGGCGAATTGCTTCGGATTCTCGTTCATCACCCTGATGTGGAAATTGCTTTTGTACACAGCAAGAGCAATGCAGGAAATCATGTTTACCAGGTTCACCAGGATCTGGCAGGCGAAATTGAACTGAAATTCAGTGATGAACTTGATGAAGAAATAGATGTACTTTTCCTTTGTTTAGGCCATGGTGATTCTCAGAAATTCCTGAATGAAAACCATATACCGGACAGTGTAAAAATAGTTGACCTTAGCCAGGATTTCCGTTTACAAAGTGAAGGAAACAGGATGTTTGTTTACGGCTTGCCGGAGCTAAATCGCCACCATATAAGCAAAGCGAAAAATATTGCTAATCCGGGTTGTTTTGCTACGGCTATTCAGCTTTCATTATTGCCATTGGCATCGAAACAATTACTGCATAACGATGTGCATATCAGCGGAATAACTGGCTCCACAGGTGCAGGGCAAACCTTAACTGAAACAAGCCATTTCAGCTGGAGAAACAACAATGTTGGCGTATATAAATTATTCGAACATCAGCATCTGAACGAGATATATAAAACGCTTTCTGCCGTTCATCCAGGTTCAAAATCTAAGATACATTTCGTGCCATACAGAGGTAATTTCAGCCGTGGAATTTTAACAACATCTTACCTGAAAACCGACCTCAGTTTGAAGAAAGCAAACGAGATGTATAACGATTATTATGCGAATCATCCTTTCGTGCATGTAAACGGTTTAAATCCGCATTTGAAGCAGGTTGTAAATACAAACAAATGTGTAATGCACCTCGAAAAAGTAGATGATACTCTGGTTTGTATTGCCGGCATCGATAACCTTTTAAAAGGCGCATCCGGTCAGGCTGTACAAAACATGAACCTAATGTTCGGGCTGGAAGAAACTGCCGGTTTGAAGCTGAAGGCTATGGCGTTTTAATTTCCATATATACATTACTCAAAAAATGCTTTCTTTATGAAATTATTTGATGTTTATCCACTTTTCGATATAGAACCGGTTGAAGCAAAAGGCTCATATGTTTATGATAAAGACGGCACACGTTACCTCGATTTTTATGGCGGTCACGCGGTAATTTCAATCGGTCATTCGCATCCGTATTATGTAGAGAAAATTTGTAACCAACTGCATAAAATAGCGTTCTATTCAAACTCAGTTAAAAACAGTTTACAGGAAGAATTGGCCGAAAAATTAGGAAAGCTGAGTGGCTACGATAGTTACAATTTGTTCCTCTGCAATTCCGGTGCAGAAGCAAACGAGAATGCTTTAAAACTGGCTTCATTTCATACCAGCCGAAAAAAAGTAATTGCATTTTCAGGTTCATTTCATGGAAGGACTTCGTTGGCAGTTGCGGCAACAGATGATCCAAAAATACAGGCAAACGTAAACTCTGTACACGAAATTGAAATATTACCCTTCGGTTGCATCAATGCTATAAATAAAATAAACGAAGATGTTTGCGCGGTAATTATTGAAGGTATTCAAGGCGTTGGCGGTGTACAGATTCCCGATGATAATTACTTAAAACTTATAGAGCAGGCTTGCTGGCAAAGTGGAGCTTTATTGATCCTCGATGAAGTACAATCCGGCTATGCGCGTTCAGGGAAATTCTTTGCGCATCAGCACGCAGATATTACGCCCGATATGATTACGGTTGCCAAAGGAATGGGAAATGGTTTCCCGGTTGCCGGCGTATTGATCAGCCCAAAAATTGAAGCCAAACACAGCATGTTAGGCACAACTTTCGGTGGAAATCATTTGGCTTGTGCGGCAGCAATTGCGGTTCTGGATGTAATTGAAAAAGAAAATCTCCTGGAAAACGCTTCTATCATGGGCAATTATCTGATGGATAAACTCAAAGGATTTCCAGGCGTAAAAGAGGTTCGCGGGCGCGGATTAATGATCGGTGTGGAGATGGAAACAGCCTGCGCCGATGTTAGAAATCAGTTATTAAAAGAGCACAAAATATTTACAGGATCATCTTCCAACAAAAACACATTACGACTATTGCCGGCACTGAATATCAGCAAAGCGGAAGCCGACATGTTCCTGGAAGCATTTGAAAAAACTTTGGTGAAGAAAACAACTGAAAAAGAGGTGGCGGCATGAGAAATTTCACTTGTGTAAATGATGTAGAAGATATAAATGCGCTGGTTCGCGAAGCCATTGCGTTGAAAGAAAACCCTTTCAACCACAGGCAATTAGGCGCTAATAAAACTTTAGGATTGATATTCCTGAACCCAAGTTTGCGCACCCGATTAAGCACGCAAAAAGCGGCGATGAACCTGGGCATGCAGGTAATGGTGATGAATATTGACAAAGAAGGCTGGGCGCTGGAAATGCAGGATGGAACCGTAATGGACGGCAACAAAGTAGAGCATATTCGCGAAGCGGCGGCTGTTTTAGGACAATATTGCGATGTTATCGGCATTCGTTCTTTTCCGGGTTTAACTAATCGCGAAGAAGATTATAACGAAGAGATTCTGCGTAAGATCATCAGCTACACAAAAGTGCCGATTGTAAGCATGGAATCTGCCACAAGACATCCCTTACAAAGCCTAGCCGATCTTGTTACCATTACAGAATTCGCAACAGCCTGGAACAAGCCAAAACCAAAAGTCGTGCTTACCTGGGCGCCGCATATAAAACCGCTTCCGCAGGCTGTACCAAATTCGTTTTCTGAGTGGATGTGTAAAGCTGATGTTGATTTCGTAATTACCCACCCGAAAGGTTATGAACTGGCTCCTCAATTTACAGATGGCGCAACCATTACATACAACCAGGATGAAGCTCTACGCGATGCAGATTTTGTGTATGTAAAAAACTGGAGCTGTTACGAACCTTACGGTCATATTCAGGGAAATCACCGCGACTGGATGCTGAATAACAAGAAATTATACCGCGCCAGCAACGCGCACATTATGCACTGTTTGCCGGTTCGCAGAAATGTGGAACTTAGCGATGAATTGCTCGATGGACAGAATTCCATTGTAGCACACCAGGCCGGCAACCGCGTTTGTGCGGCGCAGGCTGTATTGAAAAAAATTCTCGAAGACAACTTTCAACCATTTTATGCGGAAACTATATATAGTCAAGATCGGGAGCAATATAATTGATGATAAGGCTGAGCTTCAGCAATTTCTGCAAACTTTTGCCAATTTATCTTCTCCCAAAATACTGATTCACGGCGGCGGAAAATTATCATCTGAACTGAGTTTGCAGCTTGGTATTGTACCAATGATGGTTGATGGACGCAGAATTACAGATGAGCAATCTTTGGATGTTGTGGTGATGACGTACGCCGGTTTGATCAATAAAAAAGTGGTTGCTGCTTTGCAGGGTTTCGGCTGTAATGCTATTGGTTTGTGCGGCGCGGATGGAAACATTATTCCTGCGAAAAAACGCGCTGTAAAAGATATTGATTATGGTTTTGTTGGCGATATTGAAATATCACGTATAAAATCTGATAGAATTTCGGCTTTACTGAATGCAGGTTTTACGCCTATCATCGCACCAATCACACATGATGAAAATGGACAGTTGCTCAACACAAATGCCGATACAATTGCATCATCGATAGCTGCATCAATGGCGAAAAACTATGATGTGGAACTGCTGTATTGTTTTGAGAAAGCCGGTGTATTAAAAGATGTAAATAACGATAATTCAGTTGTAGATGAAATTACACCGGCGCAATATGAAGAATTGAAACATGAAGGCATCATCAGCAAGGGAATGATTCCTAAACTGGAAAATGCTTTTTCTGCTTTACGAATGGGTGTTCGTTCCGTATATATTGCGCATGCAAAAATGACTTCAAGAATCATCAACAACCAGGAATTTACAGGTACACGTTTACATGATTAACGCGACTGAAAATATAGCACATAAAGCATTTTCTGCCGAAACCTTATATGCAGATGCTGTGTCCTTACTGAGGCAACTGATAAGTACGGAATCTTTCAGCAAACAGGAAGACAAAACTGCGCAAATTATTGAAGGATTTTTGCGAGAAAGAGGTGTTGAAACCCATCGTAAACTCAACAACATCTGGGCTAACAATAAATACTTCGATCCTCAGAAACCTAGCATACTTTTAAACTCACATCATGATACTGTAAAACCCGGTGCAGGATGGTCTCTTGATCCGTTTACACCCACTGTTATTGATGGAAAGCTGATTGGCTTGGGAAGCAATGATGCAGGTGGCTGTTTGGTTTCCTTGATGTCTGCCTTTATGCATTTTTACGAGGAAAGAGATATGGAATACAACCTCGTTTTAGCGACAACTGCAGAAGAAGAAATTTCCGGTAAAAATGGATTGGAACTGATATTACCTGAACTTGGTGAACTGGCTTTTGGCATTGTTGGCGAACCTACCGAAATGCACATGGCTGTCGCTGAAAAAGGTTTGCTGGTTTTGGATTGTTACGCCAAAGGAAAAACCGGTCATGCCGCAAGAAATGAAGGTGAAAATGCACTATATAAAGCCATAGAAGACATAAACTGGTTCCGTACTTTTCGCTTTCCAAAAGTTTCACAATATCTGGGCGATATTAACATGAATGTAACGGTGATAAATGCCGGTTCGCAGCACAATGTTGTTCCGGCAGAGTGTCATTTCGTAGCTGATATTCGTGTTACAGATGCTTACTCTCACCAGGAATTACTGGAAATTATTGGGCAAAATATAAAGTCGGAAACCAAGGCACGTTCCACACGTTTAAAACCTTCCAGTATTCCAATCGAGCATCCGTTTATTCAGGCAGGATTGGAAATTGGCAGGAAAACATTTGGTTCAGCGACAACTTCTGACCAGGCACTTTTAGATATTCCATCGGTGAAAATGGGACCGGGAAATTCCAGCCGTTCGCACACGCCCGATGAGTTTATTTATTTATCGGAAATCAGGGAAGGAATAAATATCTATATAAGCCTTCTTCAGAAAATACTTCAACCGCAACAAGCTAATTAAAGGCAACATGAAACTCTGGCAAAAAGACTTCGAGGTAAAAAACGAGATAGAAAAATTCACCGTAGGAAAGGATAAAGAACTTGATCTTTTGCTGGCGCCTTTTGATGTTTTGGGCTCTATGGCGCATGCCATCATGCTGGAAAGTATTGGCCTCCTTACTACCGAAGAAGCAGCCCAATTACACAGTGAACTTCAGCATATTTATACTGAAATTGAAGAAGGAAAATTCACGATTGGCGATGGTGTGGAAGATGTACATTCGCAGGTTGAACTCATGTTGACTGAAGGGATTGGCAGCACAGGAAAGAAAATTCACAGTGGCCGTTCACGCAACGACCAGGTTTTGCTTGATCTGAAATTATTCATCCGCCACGAAATAAAAATTACGGTTGAAAACGTACAAACGCTGTTTGAAAAACTGATCCAGTTAAGCGAGAAATATAAGTCGCAACTTTTGCCTGGATACACCCATTTGCAGATCGCTATGCCATCATCTTTTGGTTTGTGGTTTGGTGCGTACGCGGAAAGTCTTGTGGATGACATGCAATTGCTGCAGGCTACATATAAGGTTGCCAATAAAAATCCTTTGGGTTCGGCTGCCGGTTATGGCTCCTCATTCCCGTTAAACCGACAGATGACGACGGATCTTCTGGGTTTTGACAGCCTGAATTACAATGTGGTTTATGCGCAAATGGGCCGTGGAAAAACAGAGCGGTTTACAAGCAATGCGCTGGCTGCGGTAGCTTCCACTTTGGGCCGTATGGCGATGGATATTTGCCTGTTTATGAACCAGAATTTTGGCTTCGTTTCTTTCCCTGATGAATACACGACAGGAAGCAGCATTATGCCGCATAAAAAGAATCCCGATGTATTCGAGATCATCCGCGGAAAATGCAACAAACTACAGGCTTTACCGAATGAACTGACCATGATGACTGCGAATTTACCTTCCGGTTATCACAGGGATTTACAGTTGATTAAAGAAAGCTTTTTACCTGCTTTTTCGGAGTTAAATTCGTGTTTGCAGATGACTGGTTTGATGCTGGATAATATTATCATAAAAGACAATATCCTTGATGATGAAAAATACAAATACCTGTTCAGTGTAGAAAGTGTAAATGCTTTGGTTCTGGATGGTTTACCTTTTCGCGAAGCTTACCAAAGTGTAGGAAAATCAATTGCTGAAGGAATCTACAATCCATCAAAGGAAATAAACCATACGCACGAAGGCAGCATTGGTAATTTGTGCAATGATGAAATTGTACGGATGATGGAAGAAGTAAGAAATGGATTTGGTTTTGAAAAAGTTGAAGAGGCTTTAGAGAAATTACTAACTTTCGAATTCGAAAAGATCTCTGCTTAAAATTTCCCATATATACTTTTGCCAGAAAATGCTTTATGTTCTTGCAGAAATGAAGCTTTAGGAATTAGTGTTTTATCCGATAAACGCCTATTTATATATTTCTGAATCAGCAGGATAATTATTAATTTCATTACACGTTGAAACTAAAAGCCATGTGTTATGAAATTTATTGCTGCCGCCGGATTTGTATTGGTATTTTTCAACTTTTGCCTGGCGATTGGGACGGATTCTACGGAAAGCGAAACCGCTGCCGTAAAGCAACTGAAGCTGGAGCAAATGATTGGCTATACTTTCGGCGAAAAAAGCAGCTGGACAAATATTTCACCCGAGCTTTTCCTTGGTTTTGACACGTTAATTCATTCCTGGAATAAAAGAAAAAATGTTCTCCGTTTCAGGTTCGGACCAACAGTTTCCGCTTCAAATATAATAATTGACACATCGAATTACCTGAAAGCGCTGATGTTACCCGGCTTTTCGAGGCTGACTTTTTCGCTGACAACTAAGCATAATATTTTTAAGAACCGGATGAAAATTGCTTTTTCGAGTGGTTTCGAGCTGAAAATGGTTGGCCATAATGTTCAGAACGGCTCAATTTTACAAAACAATTTAAAAGGTGGCGCAGGCATCGAGCTGAATAAGCTTTTTTCAGTCTCCGCAGAACACACCTGGGCCTGGCACAACCTTACGAATGAAGCTGAAAACGCGTTCACAAAAACATATAAATCGCCAAACACAAGAGCAAGATATTTAACTTTAAACCTTGAAGGTTATTCGCAGGCGATGGATCTTTTCATGGTTTTTTCATGGAGAAAGCTGCTCAATACAAACAATTTTTGCACAGATGCGAATATGAATGACAAGGTGCTTAGCATAGGTTTACGCAAGAATTTATCGCTGTTCAATAATCCACCAAAATCATAAATACATTATGTTCCTGATGGCCAAAGATCTGGCGGATCGTTATTAACAGGCGTTCCCAATGGACGTAATGCTTTCGTCTTATCGATATAAATAAATGCATCGTAGCGCTTTGGAATAATGGTTGGTACATAATTGCCGTAACTTTCAATGGCCGGATCGTAAACCACGCCAATGGCTCTGTGCCCGATAGATTTTTTCAGGCGTTTATTTTCCACTAATTCTTTCGATAAAACAATTTTATTGTTCGCGCCAGCTTTATGCAGTAAATATTCCCAGCTATCCGCAGGCGCTTTCGGTACATTCATCACTTTGTGCGGCGAACCCCACCTTTCCGATGCTATTACAGTTCCTTCATTTGAGCCGAATCCAACAATATAAACATTCTCCTGCCCATATTTTTTTCGCACCAGTTCACCAACATTTACCATTCCTCCTGCCGACATATCTGTGTAGCGCGCATCGCCAATATGCGTATTATGTTCCCAGATAATGGCTTTGCTTTCCGGCCCATGTTGTTTCAGTAAACGATCCAGTGTTTCTGCCATATGCCTGTCGCGGATGTTCCATGATTCATTGCTGCTTTCTACGGCTGCTCGGTAATATCTTTCGCCATTCAGCGCCACCAATGCATTTTGTTCCATCACAAAAAAGTCTTCTCTTCTTTCAGGATTTCCACCTGTATATTTCAGCATATTTTTCCAAAAAGCCGATGTTTCATTTCTGCAGCTTGCATCTAATTTGGCAACGGCCATGGCGTAATCGTGCGGATCGGAACTGTAGGGTTTAAAGCAAGTATGAACTTTCTGCGCTGCATTTTTAATATCTGGCTCAGCGTTTTTAATGTACGGCATCAGTTCCGTCATGCTTTCCCAAAGGCAATAAACATCAAGTCCATAAAATCCGGCTTTCGAAACATTTTTTTGACTTTGGTTATATGTATTCAGCCAACTTACCAGAGAAGCAAATTCATAATTTCCCCACATCCAGGTTGGCCAGCGGTTATAATTTTTTAAAAGTTGAATTACGGCTGCGCTGTCTTTTTTCTCACCTTTAATAAAATTATTTACGCGGTAACAATCTGCCCATTCGCCTTCAACTGCTATAAAATCAAATCCTTTTTCCTGGATCAGTCTTTTAGAAATGGCTGCGCGCCAGGTATAATATTCTGAAGTTCCGTGGCTCGCTTCGCCCAGTAAAACTACTCGCGCATCACCAATTTCTTTCATCAGAATATCCAGATCTTTTTCGCTTGTTAAGGGATAAGATGGAATTTCAACTTTCTTGACATTATTGTTTTCGCTTGCAAAAGTAAAAGTTGAGCTGCCGTTGTTGCCTTCCTTCTCTGCATCTGTTTTATTTGTTGACTGTTTACAGCTGCTAAATAATGTAACAAATATGAGTAGAGCCAGTTGACAAGTGCATTTCAAAGTTGGTGCTTTCATAACTAATTGCAATTTTCCATATATAACAACACAAAAAAATGCTTTAAGCCAAGAAAATTCGATTGGCTTAAAGCATTTTATAGATTTATTTATGCGCCCTGGTGATGCGTGCGGTTTGTGTGGGCATGATGCGAAATTGCAGCGTGGCGTGGAGATCTTTCAGTTAATAAAGAAACTACAATTTCCATTAATCCTACAACCAGGTGCGGCAGGAAGACACGATCGTCAAAGCCAAAAAGCCAGGGAGATGCAGCCAGCAAAACACCGCTCATTATATCGAGCAGCAAATGCGTGCGCATTGAAATTACTTTGGCGGCTCCCATTTCATAATTGGTTAGCAGGCTGTACAAAATTGCGCCAATACCCAAAACTACAGGCACATAAGTGGCCGCAGTATTATCTGCAAAGCCAAAAAGCCATGGCGCGGCAATTAACAAGCCACCGGTAAGGTAATCGATAAATCCGTGAACTTTGGTTGGTATAATTTTCATAATACTGGAAAATTTTAATGGTTAAAAAAGCTGTCAAACACGTAATTAAGGTCAGGGCGAAGCATTGTAACTGGTTTAAAACCTATACATTACACTATGTATGGAAAGGACTGGCTTCTGTATAATGTTGTTTGTTGTTGAAAAATTGAATGTATCCCACACAATAACATGCGTTTATAAACAAAAAATAGGCGCTATGACATATTTTTAACAATATTTGATACTTGTACTAAAAACTGAAACTTTATTTAAAAGCTAAACTCAAACAAAAAGCGCCTGCATTTTTTTTGCAGGCGCTTTTTGTAAAATTGGGTGATTTATAACTGAAGCGATTTATCAGGAGCTTAAAAAAAGCTCATAATTGCAGGACTAAAAGTATCTATCAGTATCGGATTTCAACTGCAGCGGTATCCCAGCCTGCTACATTAAACTGTTTTTCCCCTTCGTAAATATTATTGCTGCTTACGATGCGCCAGTGCACTTTACCGGTTTCGGCGCAAACATTTACAAATGCAGTAGTATCGGTAAGAAAATAATTTTGCCTGCTGCCACCAATAAGGCTAACGTAAAAAGATGTTGCGGTATCAACAGGCGCTTCATTAATAATCCGTAGCCTTAACGTACTGTTACGTTTTGCCTTAACCTCCAGCTGGTTTTTTTCTGCCGATTTTATGGCGCCGCTCACGCTGCAGTATTTTTCATGTGGCGGCATGGCCATTCCAACATAATAAATATGCCTTTTATCAGCTTCAAAGCTTGCAGAAAAATAACCGTTCTCATCGGTAGTTAGCGTTTGCATGGCATGGTTCTTACCATTATCAAGTGCGCCAAAGTCCGATACTTCTTTATATATGGCTATTTTAAAATTCGGCAAAACGGCTCCGCTTTTTTCATCTTTTACTACACCTTCAACTATTGTAGTGCCTTCTTTTGTACGGCTGCAACTTGCTAAAATAAAAGCACAAAGAGAAATAATAAAATATCGCATAATGGTAAAAGTAATGGTTTTAACTTAACAGACGCTGCAAAATATGCTAAGGTTAGCACAAGAAAAAACATTTTAACCGTAGGGCACCTCTAAAACTCAATCTCTGCGTTGTGCTATCAAATTTAAAAATCCTCATTTACAGCCGTAACCCCCTTTTTTAAATTATCTGCACGCTTTTATTTTAAGGTTTTTAGAGCCGCCATGTATTTATTTTAATATCAAAGCATTTTTACGCAGAACTATATATGAAAAATAGCGTCAAACCAAAATAATTCACAATTTACAATTCACAATTCATAAATTATACCTATTTTTGCACCTTATTTTTAAAACGTATAATGAATAATTACGAAACCATCTTCATTATTACTCCGCTTCTTACCGAAGAGCAAATGAAAGAAGTTGCCGGTAAGTTCCGCGATTATCTGACTAATAATCAGGCGGAGATTGTGCATGAGGAAAACTGGGGATTGCGTAAGCTTGCTTACCCGATCAAAAAGAAGTCGACCGGTTTTTATCACCTCATTGAGTTCAAAGCCAATCCAGAGCTGATCCAGCGCTTTGAGATTGAATTTAAGCGTGACGAGCGCATTATGCGTTTCCTCACCGTCAGCCATGATAAGTTTGGTGTACATTTCAACGAACGCCGTCGCAGAGGTGAATTTAGAAAATCACGTACTGAGCAAAAAGCAGTTGAGGTAGCAGAATAAATAACAAAGCCATGGCAGTAAATAATTATAAGAATATTTTCATCAACATTACGCCTCAGGAAAGGCCTAATAAGAAGAAATTCTGTTTCTTTAAAAAGAATAACATTGTTTATATCGACTTTAAAGATCCTGATTTTCTTTTACGTTTTGTTAACGAACAAGGTAAAATGTACCCGCGCCGTATTACCGGCACTTCATTGAAGTTCCAGCGTAGGTTAGCTACCGCAATTAAGCGTGCGCGCCACCTGGCTCTTTTACCTTATGTTTCAGATTCATTAAAATAAGGAGGGAATAAGACATGGAAGTTATTTTAACACAGGATGTTCCTAAATTAGGATATAAAGGCGATACGGTTAAAGTACGCCCTGGTTACGCACGCAACTACCTTATCCCGCAGGCTTTGGGCGTAATTGCTACCAAAGTAAATGCTAAGATAATGGCAGAAAACCAGCGCCAGGCATCTCATAAAATAGAAAAAATCCGTCAGGAAGCTGAAGCACTTGCAGCAAGACTTACTGATACTACAATTGAGATGGCAGCGAAAACCGGTACAAGCGGTAAAATTTTCGGTTCTATTACTACTTTACAGGTTGCGCAAAGCCTTAAAGAAAAAGGTTTTGATATTGACCGCCGTAAAATTTCTTTGAACGAGGAAATTAAAAACGTTGGTGCTTACCAGGCTACAATAGATCTGCACAAAAATGTAAAAGCTACTATAAACCTTGTAATTTCTCCGGAAAGCGCAGCATAGGTTACATATATAGTAAAGCTTAAAAATAGTTTAATATTGAAAATCGCCGGGTAGTTTTGCCCGGCGATTTTTTTTTTGCCTCAACATGAACGCGCTTGAGATATACGTGTACAATAGGAAATGAATGCATAGTTTGTATCCGCAACTGGTAACTGATCACTGAACAAAGGTATTTTTCAGCAGCAGTATATATGTAAAGGCAAAAAAAATCAGCTGTTTTATGGCTCATGTACCAGCTATTTTGCGCCTTTTATTCGCACAAGCTTTAGAAATAGATATGAAATGCAGATATTTGTAGCTTCGCACATAAAAAATTAGAGTTAATTATAATGGATTTTAAAGCGTACAGCAGGTTAAACAACGTAATAGGCTGGCTGGTATTTGCCATTGCAGCGTTTACGTATCTTTCCACCATGGAGCGCACCGTAAGCCTTTGGGATACCGGTGAATTTATTTCGGCAGCATACAGATTAGAAGTTTGTCACCCTCCGGGCGCACCCATGTTCCTTCTGATTTATAGAATTTTCACATTATTTGCGCCAAGTGCAGAGTGGGTCCCAATCATGACCAACGCTGCCTCTGCCCTGTCATCGGCATTTACAATATTGTTCCTTTTCTGGAGTATTACGGCGCTGGCTATAAAAATGGTTAAGGACCAGAATAATATAGAACGAGGCTTTATGTATGCTGTTTTAGGCAGTGGTGTAGTTGGCGCGCTTGCCTATACTTTTTCCGATACATTCTGGTTCTCCGCAGTGGAAAGTGAGGTTTACGCCTTGTCATCCATGTTTACCGCACTGGTTTTCTGGCTGGCCTTAAAATGGGAACGCCGTGCCAATGAGCCGAATAACTTACGCTGGCTGGTACTTATTTTTTACCTTATTGGCGTTGTAATTGGTATTCACTTACTTGGTTTGCTTGTAATACCTGTAGTAATACTTATGTACTACTTTAAAAAGTACAAAACCATTAATAACAAAGGCATACTTGCAGCACTGGCGCTTGGTTTTGTTGCTTTAGGTTTGGTGCAATATGGTACAATACAAGGTTTGCCTGCGCTGGCTACAAAAGTAGAGCTGCTTTTTGTGAATGATTTCGGCCTGCCTTTCTGGAGTGGGGCCATATTTTTCTTTGTGATTTTCCTGGCTGCTATGGCCTACTTCATATGGTACACACACAAGCAGCGTAAAGTGCTTTTAAACACAGCTTTGTTATGCTTTGCATCTGTAATAATTGGTTACAGCTCTTATGCCATGTGTGTAATACGCTCGTATGCAAATCCATCTATCGACATGAACAACCCTGAAGATGTATATACATTGATAAGCTATTTAAGCCGTGAGCAATATGGTGATAATTACCTGGTTACAGGGCCATATTATACAGCTTACACGAAAGGCGGCATTAGAGTGGAAAATGGCAGAATGCAGTACCGTATGGATAAAAACTCGGGCGATTACAAAGAAGCCGGTGAAAAACGTATTTACAGGTTCGATCAGAAGTTTACAACCGTTTTCCCACGTATGTTCAATGGTACGCAGCCAAACTACATTACAGGTTATAAATACTGGGGTGGTATTACAAATGAAGATAGAATAAGCTTCATGCGTAACAACATGCGCTTTTTCTGGCAGTACCAGATGAATTACATGTATTTCCGTTATTTCTTCTGGAATTTTGTTGGCCGGCAGAATGACATACAAGGCGTATTTAACGAGTTCCACCAGGGTAACTGGATAACCGGTATTACGCCTATAGATAATATTATTACCGGTGCGCCGCAGGATAATCTGCCGCTATATTTGCGCGAGAACAAAGCCCGTAATACGCTTTTCGGCCTGCCGCTTATACTCGGTATTTTAGGCATGCTTTACCAGTATAACCGTAATAAAAGAGATTTTATAACTACATTCATCTTCTTTTTTATGACCGGTATTGCTATTGCGCTTTACCTGAACATGCCATCACCACAGCCGCGCGAAAGAGATTATGCATTTGTAGGTAGTTTTTACGTGTTCGCTATATGGATTGGCCTGGGCGTAATGTATGTTTATGATTTGTTAAGAACCCGCATGCCTTCGCCAACATCGGCGCTGGTTGCAGGAACCGTTTGCCTTGTAGCTGTACCGGTACTAATGGCAGCGCAGGAATGGGACGATCATGACCGCTCCAAGCGAACCGCTTCACTTGATTATGGTGTAAATTACCTTGAATCGGTTGCGAAAGTACCGCAAGGCGCCGTAATGTTTACCAATGGCGATAACGATACTTACCCGCTTTGGTACGCACAGGAAGTTGAAGGCATAAGAGATGATATAAGAATTATAAACCTTAGCCTTTTTGGTACCGACTGGTATGTAAACCAGATGCGTAAACCTATAAACAATGCACCGGCACTTAAATTCACACTTACCGAAGAACAAACTATTGGCTGGGATTATATTCAATATGATCAGTCGATACTTGATTATAAAGGCTTAAGCAAGCAGATAAATCCGAATACTTACCTGGATGCAGTAGAGGTAATGAAATTTATCGGCAGTTCAGATCCTATTTCGCGCGTACCAACAAATGATGGTAACGTGCCTTATATGCCAACCCGCAAGCTGCGTATTAAGGTAGATAAGGAAAAAGTGCTGCGCAATGGTACAGTTTCACAGGATATGGCCGCCCGGGTAGTAGATTACATTGATGTTGATCTTACGAAAAATACATTTATGAAATCGGATATTATGCTGCTTGATTTTATTGCTACAAACGCATGGGATGTACCAATTTACTTCTCCATAACATCTGGCCAGGATGAATACCAGAACCTTGGCGCGTACCTGCAGCAGGAAGGCCTCGCCTACCGCCTGGTTCCGGTTCGTAATCCAAATCCTGATGGGCAGCAGCGCGTGGCAACCGATATTATGTATAATAACATGATGACGAAATTCCGTTGGGGTAAACTGGATGTTAATGAAACAAATGTAGATTTTGTACTCAGTAATCAAAGCCAGAATCTGCGCGGCGTTTTCCAGCGTTTGGCGGGGCAGCTGTTGAATGAAGGTCAGCCAGATAAAGCACGACAGGTAATTGAGAAATGCCTTAAAGTAATACCCGAAAAAAATATACCGTATAATTTCTATATGGTGCCACTTACAGATATTTATTTCCGCACCGGCGCTAAAACTGAGGCAACAGCCCTGGCAAACCGCGTTGCCGATGTATTAATGGAAGAAATGGATTACTACGGCAGAATAAAAAGCAACAACACGCTTGAAGCGGTACGTGGCGAAATTCAGCGTAATGTTTATGGCCTGCAAAGCCTTGCCAACATGGCTGAAGATAATAATTTACCTGACCTGGTTAAGAAAATAAGACCAAAACTTGATGTTTACCAGCAGCGTTTCGCTATGTTTGGCCAAAACCAGTAAGCATTTTTAGAGAAATTTATATATGTGAAAAAATCCCCTCGTTATTGTAAGCGAGGGGATTTTTTATTTCAGGTTTACCTGGTATATTTATATTCCAATTTAGAATAAATGGTGCGCATGTGAAAAGTGTGCTGTGAGCCAAAGGCCGATAAGCTTCGAAGCATAACTCCCGGGTTTCGTGGCTCACAAACCAGCTTTACTTACGCATGTTTCATTGTATATTGGTTTTGTAAAACAAGCATACCTTAAAATCAAGGCATTTTGCTGTCGTTCCATATATGGCAGTAGCTAAAAATGCTTCAGCACTTTTTTTCTATTTATGAAAGCTGCCTGCTTAGTTTATGAATTTATGCCGGCCATAAACAATGGGCAGTGGTTTGCAATGTATGGCAAGCAAACTGCAATTCGGAATTAATACTAAGTTGTTATGCTCCCGGCCTGTGGCCCGAGCCACAAACCAATGCCTTCTAAAGAGAATTTCTGTTTATCATACATTTTTAACCATATCTAAAAATTTATTATCGCATTTCCAAACAAAAATTTTTCAGCACGAAAAATGCTATATTCCTAAAAACTACTTTTGCAGTTACAACCCGCCGTTCAAAATTAATTGATTGCCAAAATGAAAACCAGGATCATCGCCGTTGTATTAAGTCTTTTACTTGCAGGATTTTTTCTGCACGCGCAGAATGTAAACAAGCAGGATTCGCCCAAAAAACAAACCCGCAAAATGCAGGATTATAATAAAGCATGGAAATATGTGGACAGCCTGGAAACGCTGGATCTGCCAAAAACCATAATGCCTGTTATACAGGATATTTACGCCGGTGCAAAAGCAGATAACAATGTGCCGCAACAAATTAAAGCGCTACAGTACATTTTACGTTACAACAACAAGCTCGAAGAAAACGCCGCCGATAAAAACTACCAGTGGCTGAAAAAGGAAATTGCCGCCAGCACGCAACCCGCAAAAGCAATTATGCAGGCAATACTGGCGCAAAACCTTAACGATTATTACAATAACAACAGCTGGGAAATACTTGGGCAGACCAGGCTCGAACAAAAAACACCCGACAGCCTGGCTCACTGGAACGTAAGCGATTTTGAAAGAGAAATAAGTAACTGGCACCTGCTTTCGATAAGCGAAAAAGCAATACTACAAAAACAACCGGTACGTAAATTTGAAAAGATACTTGAAACACAACCCGGAAGCGATACTTTACGCCCAACTTTGTACGATCTGCTGGCGAATACTGCGCTCGGTTATTTTACTTCGAACGATGTTGGCTTTACAAGCATTGCTAACCAGCAAGATATTAGTAACAGGCAGCTTTTTGCAGATGCAAAAGTATTTTCGGCGCTTAGCATATATGGCGCACTGCCGCAACTGGATAAAGCAGATAACCGCATACAAGCCTTGCGCATATACCAGGATTTATTAACCTTTCACCTGGCTGATAAAGATCCTTACGCGCTTACGGATGCCGACCTTGGCAGGCTGCAGTTTGTACACGAAATTTTTACTGCAGGTACAAAAGATGATGATTATTACAATGCATTATTAAATGTTGAAAACCGCGTTACCGGACATGAGTCAGCTGCGGAAGCAGGTTACACCCGTGCGAAATTTATACTGGAAGGTTATCGCCCGAAAGATGCAGACACCTCTGCTTCCTTACCCGGAATTGCCCTGCAGGTTTGCGAAAAATATATGGCAAAATTCCCTAACAGCTTTGGCGGCCGTAACTGCGCTCATTTACGCTCGGGCATTCTTCAAAAGGAGTTCAGTGTTGTTACCGAGCAAACTTACCTGCCCTCAGCGCCGCTGAAATTCGCTTTACAGTATAAAAACATCGCTTCGGTTTATTACAGGGTTGTTTCTCTTACGCCCGATTTGTATAAAAAATATTCTTATTCGTTCGATAGCGCTACACATGCGCAGCTTGTTAAATTTAGCGCTGTGCAGCAAAGCCAGGCAAATGTTACCGGCGCCGAGGATCTATTACAACATTCAACAGAAATTATGCTTCAGCCGCTTGCAACCGGTTTGTACGCTTTGCTTGTAAGCGCCGATAAAGATTTCTCTTACGAAAAAAATAAAATAAGCTACACAAAATTCGCCGTTACAAATCTTGCTGCAATAACCGAAACAAGGCCGCTGGATAATAAAACACTGCTATATATACGCAACGCGAAAAATGGTTCGGCGGTAAAAGGCGCTGAAGTAAAAATTTATAGGTCGGAATATGATGGCAATACACGGCAGTATTTACCTGTGCTTGTTGAAACCAAAACTACACGGAAGGACGGCAAAATTGAGCTTTCTCCCGGCGAGTATTATGGCTCCTATACACTTGAAATAAGAAAAGATAAAGACCTGCTGCCAGTTAATGAGGGCTTTACAGTTAACCGTTATTATCCGGAGGAAAGGCAGCAGGTGCGCACATTTTTCTTTACCGACAGAAGTATTTACAGGCCAGGCCAAACCATTTATTTTAAAGGAATAAGGCTGCAGAATAATGAAAAAGGCACCGATGCGCAGTTAATTAAAAACCAACAGGCTACGGTAAGTTTCAACGATGCGAATGGACAGCTCATCAGCCAGAAAGATTTTACGACAAACGAATTCGGCTCATACAACGGCAGCTTTTTAATACCTACGAATTTGTTAAACGGTTCGTTTATCTTACAGGATGACGCCGGCACAGTTACAGTGCAGGTTGAAGAATACAAGCGCCCGCAGTTTGAAGTAAGGCTCGATACGATGAAAAGCGCCTACCGTTTAAATGAAAATATTTTACTAACCGGCAAGGCCGAAACATATAGCGGCGCATCATTAAATAACGCTAAAGTACGTTACCGCATAACCCGCCAGGCGCATTTCCCGGTATGGATGTGGTGGAGATCTTTCCCATACGCGCATGCCGCCGAAATTGCGAATGGCGTAACACAAACCGATGCAAACGGTAAATTTAAATTTGATTTTACTGCACTGCCCGACCTCAGAATACCGAAAGACGATAAGCCCGAGTTTACCTATTCCATATTTACCGAAGTAACCAGCCAGAGCGGCGAAACCCAAACTGCCGAAACTTACCTGAATATTGGTTACAGCGCCGTACGCGCGCAAATACAAATGGAAGAATGGAACAATACTGAGTGGCTTGCGCTGCATGTTGAAACCACAGATTTAAGCGGCCAGCAGGTATCGCTTTTAGGTAATATTAAAATTGAAAAGCTGCATGCGCCTGGTACCATCTTCAGGCAAAGGCTATGGGAAGCGCCCGATAAACCAATCATTACAAAAGAAGACCATAAAAAGTATTTTCCCAGCGATGTATATATGAATGAGCACCTGCCGGGTAATTTGCCTGTAGAAAAAACCATCCTAAATGTAACCAACCGTACTTCTCAGCCGCTTATCTTCAATAAATACGGCGCCACAAAAAATCCCGATCCTGTTTTCCCGGCCGGTTATTACAAGGTAACTTTTACCGCTAAAGATACTTTCGGGCAGGAGGTTGAAGCTGTAAAATATGTTAAGGTTTACGACACGAAGGTAAAAAAAGCGGTTTACAACGAATATGTATATTTCATTCCGCATAAAACAAAAGAGATAGAACCCGGCCAGAAAGCCGTTTTCCTGGTAGGTAGCGCTGCCGATGTAACCGTGCATGTTGTTGCCGAAAACGGCGGAAAAGTGGTTTTCGATAAATGGATAAACCTTAAAAACAAGCAGCAGCAGGTTGAAATTCCTGTGAATGAATCGCACAGAGGCGGTTTATTCCTGAAGGTTACAACAACTGCAGACAACCGTTTTTATGAGATCCGCCACAAAATAGATGTTCCATGGCCGCAACGGAATCTTGAGATCACCACCTCAACCTGGCGCGACAAAACCAAGCCCGGCGCAAAAGAAAAATGGACCTTTAGAATTGCAGGTCCCGGTGCGGAAAAAGCAGCCGCCGAAATGCTGGCTGTTATGTATGATGCTTCTCTCGATGCTTTCCTGCCGCATAATTGGAATTTCAATATCGATCCTCAGCTTTACCCAATGCTTTACACCGGCACTTTAGGTTTTGGCGGCACCGCACACGGGCTTGTACATCAGCGCAGCTGGAACGAAAATATAGAGAACCGATACCGCTATTATGATAAGCTGAACGATTTTGGCCATGCTGGTTATATGGCAAAAGGAGGCGTGTATGACTATTATTATATGGCTGATGGAATGGCTGATGAAGTTGTTAATGTTAAGCGTAGCTCATCTGGAAAAGGCGATGGCGCGCCTCGACCCCAAGCCATGAATGAAAGTAGTTTATCGAATCAATCCATTCAATTTTCACCACCCAATATCGAAGAGCAACAGAGTGCGCAGCAGCAAAAACCGCCCATGCAGGTACGCAAAAACAAGCAGGAGCTGGCATTTTTCTACCCGCAGCTGAGGACCGATGAAAACGGCAATGTTAGCTTTGAATTCACCATGCCCGATGCGCTTACCAGGTGGAAGTTTATGGCATTCGCGCATACGAAAGAGCTGAAATACGGCAGCTTCGTTAATAATATTGTTACACAGAAAGAGCTTATGGTACAGCCCAATTTACCAAGATTTTTGCGTGAAGGCGATGAAATTGAATTTTCGGCGGGCGTTACAAACTTAAGCGGCGGAGCGCTGAAAGGCGAAATACGAATTAAACTGTTTGATGCTTATACCATGAAATACCTGGGCGATGAAATGCTGCAGAACAAGGCAACTGCGCAGCAAGGTATTAATTTGCAAAATGGAGAAACTAAAAACATCAGCTGGAAGATTAAAACACCTGCCGGCGTGGATGCCATTACTTACCAGCTAATTGTTACGAGCGCTAAATTTTCGGATGGTGAAGAAGGCATAATTCCGGTACTGCCAAACCGCATTATGGTTACGGAAACCTTACCAATGTTCGTTCGCGGCAGCCAAAGCAAAAATTTCACTTTTAATGCTTTAACAAATAGCGGTAAAACGGCAAGTCCATATAAGCTAACGCTGGAAATTACTTCGAACCCGAGCTGGTTCGCGGTGCAGGCATTGCCTTATTTAATGGAAAGCCAGTACGAGAACGCCGAACAGGTTTTCAACAGGTTTTATGCTAACGCCATTTCACAGCATATCTTAAAGAATAATGCGCAGATAAAACAGGTGTTCGATAGCTGGAAATCAGGTGAAAAACTAATATCTAATCTTGAAAGAAATGAAGAGCTGAAGAACCTGCTTTTACAGGAAACACCCTGGCTGGCGGAAGGCCGTAATGAAACCCAGCGTATGCATCGTATTGCCATGCTTTTTGATGAAAATAATGTTGCTGCAAATATGGAAGCAGCGGTTTTTAAACTGGAACAGCTGCAGCGCCCCGATGGAGGCTGGCCATGGTTTGAAGGCATGCCAACCGACAGGTACATCACCCAGTTAATTGTTGCCGGCTTAGGCAAGCTCGATAACATGCATGTGCGTACCGAGCACCTGGAACGCCTGCGCAGCATGATGATAAAAGCGGTGATATATATGGATGAGCAGGCGTTGGCAGAATATGAGCAAGTACAGAAAAATTCACCTAAGAACCTTACAGATAATCATTTATCATCATACATTGTACAATATTTTTACGCACGCTCTTACTATAAGTTTGTGCCTATGCAGCTGCAGTACCAGAAATCTTATATTTACTGGCAGCAGCAGGCAACTAAGCACTGGACAAAGCTGGACCTTCACCAGAAAGCCATGCTGGCTGTTGCCATGCGCCAGATAGATAATGACGCCATAGCCCACAAAATAATGCATAGTATAGATGAACATGCGCAGCGCAGCGATGAAATGGGCATGTACTGGAAAGAAGCGCAAACTACCGGTTATTACTGGTACCAGCAGCCTACCGAAACACAGGCCTTGCTGATTGAAGCGTACAATTTAATTGAAAATGACCCGGCAGCTGTAGAGGAAATGAAATTATGGCTCCTGAAACAGAAGCAGACGCAGAGCTGGGCAAGCACAAAAGCTACTGCTGATGCTGTATTCGCGTTATTGGTAACCGGGCGAAAAAATCTTGCATCGCAGGCGCAGGTGAAAGTATTTTTGGGCAATGCTTTATATGATCCTGCAAAAGCCGGTATAAAACCAGAGCAGGGCACCGGTTACTATAAAGCCAGCTGGAGCAGAACAGAAATCAAGCCTGAGCAAGGAAAAATAAAGCTGCAGAAAGAAGATGAAGGTGCTGCATGGGGCGCAGCTTATTACCAGTACTTCCAGGATTTAAGCGCAATAAAAGGCACTTCAGGTTCATTAAGTATCAGTAAAGAGCTTTTTATAAAGGAGAACACATCCAAAGGCCCGCAGTTAAAACCATTCACGGCCAAAACAGGGCTCAAAACCGGCGACCTGGTTACCGTTAAAATGCGCATTAAAACCGATCGTAATATGGAATATGTACATATTAAAGATATGCGGGCGGCTGCTTTGGAACCTACAGAAAATATTAGCGGCTATAACTGGCAGGGCAATTTGGGATATTACCAGGCAATAAAAGATGCTTCTATGAATTTCTTCATCAGTTATTTATCCAAGGGCGAATATACTTTTGAATATACTTTACGCGCAAGCCAGGCCGGTATTTTCAGCAATGGTATTTCACAAATACAATGTTTCTATGCGCCGGAGTTCAGCGGACAGACAGGAAGCGTTAAATTAAGTATTGAGAAGTAGGATATGAACTTTTACTTTAATGTTGGCTCGACAGAAACTTATCTTAAATATTCAACTTCGCACAATAATTAAGCTTGATTCAATATTTATTGTTGTAAATTAAATTTGTTTTAAACTTATAATTACAGGCACGCGTAGATACACGTTCTACCTAAAACCGACAGCTAGTTCTACCAAGCTACTCATTTACAAGGCTGGCGCGCGTAAGTACGCGTGCCGAAAATGTAATCAGGAAATTCAAGTTATACCAATATATAATAAAATATGCGTAAATAAGACTGGTTTGTGTGCCACGAAACCAAGGAGTATCGCTTCGAAGCTCCGTGGCCTGTGGCTCACATGACACTTTTTTAATGCGCACCATTCATGCTATATTGGTATTAAAACACCAACGCCCGAAGCATTTTCGGGCGTTGGTATATATGGAAATTTATTTAATTGAACGAGGTAAAGCTGTAATTACCTGATCTCAATGGTTTTGCCCATTGCTTTTGTTTGTGATTTTGGAATAAGCAGGCTCAGAATTCCATCTTCGAAAGATGCTTCGATATTCTCTGTATCGGCGTTTTTCGGCAGGCTGAATGACCGGGTAAAATTACCGGTCCTGATTTCACGAAGGTAAAACTTAATATTCTCTCTTACAGCGGTTTCTGTTTTATTCTCACTTTCCTCGGCGCCTTTCTTCCTGGTATTGTTGCTTTCCGCTTTCTTTTCTACGTTTTCAGTTCTTACTTCACCGCTGATGCTAAGTTTATTTCCTTCCAGGCTAATTTGTATATTTTCCTTTTTGAAACCTGGTAAAGCCAGGCGCAATTTGTAGTCCGATTGTGTTTCGCTGATCTCCGCCTGCGGCCTGAAAGCGTTCGCCTGCTCCGGCGTATAAACAGCATCATTCAAAAAAGTATCAAACAGTGTTGTGAAAGGTTTTGGTAAAATGTCGCGCATTAAATCTCCGTTGTTTGCAAATCTAATCTGTGTCATAATTTTAAATATTTTTGATTTTTAACACAGCAATTCAAAGCGGATACCAAACATCTTCAGGCCGGTTCAGCAGGACAAAATTTCACCTCTGTATGACATAAAACCCTGCCAACTAACATTTTAGCAGTCAGGAACTGAAAATTTTTCTTGAACCATGACAGAAGGTATTTTTTACGATTTGTATATATGGGCGTTATGACACTTCCGCACCTGCATCAGGCAGTTTCTGCTTGTTGAAAAGCATCTGCGAAAAATTATATATCTCATCTGGCGTACCAAAAACAATAATTTTATCGCCTTCTGTAAATAATGTTCCGCTGTCAGGGTTTGTAATGGCCACGCCGTTGCGTATTATTGCCAGCAGGCTAATTTTAAAGTTTTTGCGCAGATTAAGTTCGGCAATACTTTTACCTACAAGCGGAGATTTATTGTTCACCAGGAAAGTACTGAGGTCGATATCGGAAATATACTGCTGCAAATCAGCGAAGCCAAGCATAGGTTTGGCATGCGTGCGAAGCATCTGGTAGCCGTCCGCTCGAATGGTTGCTATAAATTTGTCGATTTCTGATCGCGGCACAAGATATTTTAGCAATACAATAGTAAATATTTCAATTGATGTTTCAAACTCTTCCGGAATTACCTCATTTGCGCCCAACTTATACAAAGGCTTCATTTCCTGCATATAATGCGTTCGAACAATTATGTAAAGTTTCGGATTAAGCCTATGCGCAAGGCTCACAATACCGCGCGCTGCAGGTGCATCGGGTATGGCAACAACAAGCACACGCGCTTTTTCAATTAGTACATGGTGTAAAATCCCTTCCTGCATGGCATCACCAAAAACCATTACCTCGCCTCGTTTCTGTTCACGCCTTACCGTATCTGGATTCATTTCCACAATTACATAAGGTATGTTTGCGGTTTTTGCCGCACGCGCCACATTTTTACCACTTACACCAAAACCTATAATAATAATATGATCATCCAGGGCTTCAATTATATCATGTTTTGCTTCTTCAACCGGTTTATTTCGCAATAATCCTTCGCGAAGCCATACAGGCAAATTAAAGCGCAATGCGAAATCTGATAATTTATGCGAAATCGGGAATAAAAATGGTGAAACAGCCATGGTCAATATGGAAACCGCCAGGAAAAGCTGGTAATTTTCCGGATTTAATAATTTACTATCTACACCAACTTTAGATAAAACGAATGAGAATTCGCCAACCTGCGATAATGATAAGCCGGCAAGTATTACCGTACGGAACGGATAACCCATTATAAATGCTGAAAAACCGGCAATAAGTGATTTCAACAACAGTATTCCTAATGTAATAAATACTATTAATACCGGATTTTTCACCATTACACCGGTATCAAGCAGCATACCCATGGAAATAAAGAAAAGACTTGTAAATATATCGCGGAAAGGCATTACGGCGCTTAAAGCCTGGTGGCTATAGGCGGATGTTGAAATAATTAAGCCTGCCAAAAACGCACCCAACGAAAGCGACAAGCCCAGGCTGGATGTTAACCAGGCTATAGCAAAGCATATAACTACAATACTTATCAGAAAAATTTCCTGGCTACGCATACGCGCTACCTGGAAAAGTAAACGCGGCATAATATATTGCGCCATAACGTAAGTAAGTGCAATTATACCCACGCCTTTTCCGAGCAATAAAAGCACGCTTTCCAACAAATTGCCCTCGTGCCCTGCCATAATTGGCGTTACAAGCATCATGGGCACCACAATAATATCCTGGAAAATAAGTATGGCCAGCGCCATTTTACCATGCGGACTCGAAATTTCATCGCGCTGCTGCAAAATCTTCAACACAATGGCGGTACTGCTAAGGCTTATAAGAAAACCCATAAAAATCGCTTCCTGAACCGATAAGCCCATAATTGCGGACAATGCAGCCGTTGCGCCTAATGTGAGAAAAACCTGCAACGCACCGCCAACCAACACAAATTTCTTTATCTGCATAAGGTTGTTGAGCGAAAACTCTATACCAATAGTAAAAAGCAGCATCACCACGCCAATTTCCGAAAGCATTTCTATGTCGTGATTTAGCTTTACCAGGCCGAAGCCGGAAGGCCCTGCCAGTACACCGCTGATGAGGAAACCAACAACAGTAGGTATCTTAAACCGGTGACAAATAAAAAGCACGGCTATGGTTAAGCCAAAAATCTTAACTATTTCGGTTAGTAAAGGAATTTCCATTTCTCTATCTCAGCTCAGCGGGCAGGTAAAATAAGGTTACTTGCGAAAGTAAATCTTATTGCGTATAAAGCAATAAACATCCTAATTGTTGAATATAAAAAAGAGTTGTTAGCAATGATCAATGAACCAAGCCATTCTTAATTCTTAATTCTTAATTCTCACTTCTTAACTTTTTTTAGGTTTTGGCTGCAGCGGCCTGAATTCAATAGCGTTAATAAGGAAATTACCGGATGTTTCAAACGCACGGATGATCTGTGTGGCCACTTCCCTGGCTGACATCATGTTATCATGCGCGGAAACTCCGCTTGCATTATCGAAAAAGTTAGTATTGGTTGAGCCCGGATAAACACCGGTAACTTTTATGCCGAAATCGCGCAGTTCCTTGTATAAAGATTCCGTTATACCACGCACGGCATGTTTTGCGCCGCAATAAGCCGCTACCTGTTGCTGCCCGTCCAGGCCGGCAATAGATGATATATTGATTATATGCCCAAATTGCTGGGTTTTCATTTGCGGAATAACATTTTTACAAGCGTAGTAAATACCATAAACATTTACTTCAAAAATTTCGAAAAACTCCTCCGGCCTCATATCTTCAAAATAACCGAAATAGCCCAGTCCTGCATTATTCACAAGGCCGTGAATCTCCTGCCCAAAGCGGCCCTGCGTTTCCGCGAAAGCATTTGCCACTTCCTGCATGTACCGCATATTTACCTTAATAAAGCTGAAATTATCATGCGTGTAATCAGGCTCGTTCCTGCCCCACCCTGCTACTTTAGCGCCTTTTTCGAGCAATTGCAAGACGGTTTCTTTTCCAATGCCTTTGCTAACGCCTGTAACAATTATTGTTTTATTTTTTAATTCCATAATTATTTCCCTGGATATTTTTTGCTGCAAATATAAAAATACCGCTTATAACAACTTGTTCAAACATGTAAATCATAATCCTATTTAAT
>DAIUCM010000036.1:0-28299 GCA_036846145.1 Bacteroidota bacterium | reverse complement strand
TACCAAGGCCGATGACAGCATGTGGGCGGAGCTGATCCCGATCATCCGCACTTTTTTAAAGGATTATGTTTCGCAGGGAAATCCTGTGGTGCTGAAAGAAGTGCTGCTGAATGAAACCGACCCGAGCATTGGCGATGCGAATGACAGCGAACCGGTACGTAAAATTAAGGAAATACTTGCCAAAAGCATTAAACCTGTGGTGGAAATGGATGGCGGCAATATTGAGTTTATGTCTTTTAGCGATGAAGGTGTTGTAACAGTAGCGTTGCGCGGTTCATGCAGCGGTTGTCCATCATCTACCATTACTTTAAAAGCCGGTATTGAGAGCCTGCTGAAACGCATGGTGCCGGAAGTAAAAGAAGTAGTTGCGGAATCATTGTAAATGTAAATTGTGAGGGAATCGCTATACAGGCTATTGTTTGGCCTGCTGGTTTTTTACGGGCTGGCAATTGTTGGTGGTTCGCTTGCTGTTTTTTTCGCTCAGCCATATTTCGATATTTTCAGCGTTTTAAGGCTCGCTATCAGTGCCATAACCTTAACGGGAAGCAGTTTCTCCGGCGAATTGCACCTGTTAACGTTTCCAACGCAGTTTATTGTATTAATACTTATACAGTTAGGCGCTTTTGCCTGGGTAGTTTTCGTGCTACAGTTTGCGAATATTGCCGGTTTAGCCTCCATTTTCAGCAATAAAAAATCACCTTTACATTTCAGGGAAATTTTGTTGAAAAGTGCGGGCTATTTGTTGCTCCTCGAAGCATTTTCCGCCATTAGTATATATGTGTTTTCCATGAATTTGCCGGATGTAACGCAAGGAAACAATGCTTTTTTCTACGCGGTTTTTAACGGAATTAGTATTTTCTGCCACAGCGGATTTACTTTAATGAAGGATAATTTTTTCAATTCAATTACCAGGCAGGCTTATATTTTTCAGCTGGTTCTGGTAGGAATAATTATCCTGGGAAACCTTGGTTACGCCTCTTTTTTCGATCTTACTTCTATAAAAAGATTACGGCAGAGGCTTCTTGATCCGAATCTTAACTGGACAAAACAAACCAGGTTGGCTATTTATGGTACAGCTATTTGTATATCAGCAGCTTGCATGTTTTTTTATTTGTTTGAATCTTCAAGGTCGCTTTCTGAACTGAAAATTGTAGCCGCCGGCATTACTGTTTTTTTTAACAGCGTAAACTGGTTTGGTGCAGGATATTATTCGCTACCAGCGGCTATTTATTCCCCGGCTTTACAATGGTTCGTACCATTTTTTATGTTGTTGGGATCAGCTTCAGGCGCATTTTCGGTTTTGGGATACGGCATTTATTATTACGCATTCAGAAGAAAGAAAAACGCATCGGCTGCATATAAGGCATTGGCAAAAAGTGCTTTGGCAGTATTGATCTACAGTTTAATAGTGATTATATTTTCAGTTTTGATCCTTACTCTTTTATCACATTTCAGTTTTAAGGAAAACCTTTTTCACAGCGTTTCTGCCTTTACCAATACAGGGCTTGTAATAAATGAAGGTGTATCCGGCAATTACTGGTTCTATTTAATGATGTTGCTGGGAAGAATTGGTGTTCCGCTCGTTGCACTGCTGAGTTTCGCCAGAAACTATAAAAATGATGATAGAACCGCCGATGAAAATGTAATGCTCATATAAGGCACCGCTAAAAAATGCATTGTATTACATGCTGAATCGAATGGCTTCAATCGGGTCCATCCTGGCGGCCTGCCTGGAAGGAATATAACCGGAAAGCACACCGATAAGCGATGAAATTCCCAGGCCTGTAAGTATATTTTCTAAGGTAAGTATAATTTCAATTGGCGAAACAAGATTAAAAAGTGCGCTTAAACCCGCAATAAGCAGCAGGCCAATGATTCCACCAAGCAGGCAGAGTAAAACAGCTTCACCCAGGAATTGCGACATAGTAAAAATTCTGCGTGCGCCTAAAGCTTTTTGTATGCCGATAATGGCAGTACGTTCCTTCACCGAAACAAACATAATGTTTGCAATACCAAAACCGCCAACCAGTATGGAAAAACCGGCAATCACCCAGCCATATAAGTTTATCTTGGAAAATATATCAGATATTATGGTAAGGAACATAGTTACTTTGTTGATAGCAAAATTTTCGTCCTGCCTTGGCGATAAACGCCGTATGGAACGCATAGCGCCAATCAGGTCATCTTCAAGGGCTTCGAGCTTTAAACTTGCGGGCGCTTTAACAAGTATGGTTGGATTATACTGGTTGGCGGCGTAACTTCCATAAGATTTTAAATAGGTAAACGGCATAAACAGCTGGTTATCCGTGCTTCCGCCCATGTTAAAGCTGTTCCCTTCTTTTTTCAGCACGCCAATTATGCGCAATTTCCCCTGCAAGGCGCTTATCTGCTTACCAATGGCTTTTTCAGGATTATCAAACAGCTGTTCTGCAAGTGTATAGCCGATCAATGCTACGTTTTCGCCACGGTGAGATTCCGATTCGGTAAAATACCTGCCATGCTCAAAATTCATAGCTATGGTGCGGGCATAATCGTGCGTTACGGCCCTTATGCTTACACTTTCCGCGGCATTGTCTTCAAAACTTATTTTCTTGCCGCGCATCCATATTGTAAAGCAAACTGCCTCGGCAGCAGGTAGTTTTTTGCGCAGAAGCTGCATTTCGGCATAAGTAACATTCGGCCGGTTCACATATTTCCACCAGGGATAATCTGCTTCAAAAATCATTGGCCATTTCTGCACATACATTACATCGCTGCCAAATTTTGAAACCGATTTCCTGAAATTATATTCAATAGAATCTACCAAAGTTAAAATGCTTATAATACAGAAAACACCAATGGTTACGCCCAGTAAAGAAAGCAGCGTGCGCAACAGGTTGGCCCTGATGTTCTGGTACGCAAAACGCAGGCTCTCACGCAATATGGCGAAGAAAACACTATATTTCAAAGCTTAATTTATTCGGTTTGCTTTTTACAAGTATGGAAAATTTATTGTATTTTTGCAGCCTTTTTATGCAGATACTGTATTTATACAAGCAAAAATACATTTAATGCACGAGCTATATATTGTTTGGCTCAAAAATACCTTTATTGTTAAGAACAGCCATGGGTTAAGCCTTTTTTAAAGTTACTTTTAAAAATGACGAAATTTTAGGCGAAAACCATTTGACCAAAATATAAAAATTTAAATCTACAAATGAATTGAGCCGGCTTACTAAATTGAATATAAATTAAACAGAAGAGGCGAAAACCATTTGACCAAAATATAAAAATTTAAATCTACAAATGAAATTATCGGAGTTTAAATTCGACCTTCCGGAACACCTTATAGCAAAAGAACCAGCCGATTACCGCGATGAATCACGCCTTTTGGTAGTTCATAAAAGCACCAAGCAGATAGAGCACAAGCATTTTAAAGATATTGTACATTACTTCGACCAGGGCGATGTTGTAATTGTTAATAATACAAAAGTTTTCCCTGCTCGCCTGTACGGAAAAAAAGAAAAAACCGGCGCTAAAATAGAAGTTTTTCTGCTTCGCGAGCTGAATAAAGAGCAGCGTTTGTGGGATGTTCTGGTAGATCCGGCCCGTAAAATTCGCGTTGGTAATAAATTATTCTTTGGCGAAGATGATGAGAATGATTTACTTATCGCCGAAGTTATTGATAACACAACTTCACGCGGCAGAACGATAAGGTTCTTAAATGATTATACCGAGGAAGAATTTAGCGATGTTTTGCACCAGTTGGGCGAAACGCCGATTCCGAAATACATGAAGCGTAAGGCTACGGAAGAGGATTTCGAACATTACCAAACCATTTACGCTACCGAGAAAGGCGCTGTTGCGGCACCGGCAGCCGGTTTGCACGTTTCGCGCGAGGTATTAAAGTGGTTCGAAATTAAAGGTGTGAATGTTGCGCCAATTACGCTGCACCTTGGTTTGGGCTCGTTCCGTAAAATTGAAGTAGAAGACCTCAGCAAGCACAAAATGGATTCCGAGCATTTTATTATTCCGGAAAAAGCTGCTGAAATGGTAAATAAGGCCAAAGCAGAGAAGAAAAAAGTTTGCGCTATTGGTAACTCGGTAATGCGCGGTGTGGAATCGGCAGTATCGGCAAACAATATGCTGAAAGCGATGGAAGGCTGGACAGAGAAATTCATCTTCCCGCCGCACGATTTCGCAATTGCTAACTGCATGGTAACCAATCTGCACGCGCCAAAATCTGCATTCTATATTTCTACCGCTACATTTTTAGGCATAGAACTTACCCGCAAAGCATACGAAGAAGCGATAAAAGAAAATTACCGTTTCCTCGATTATGGCGATGCCATGCTGATTCTACCATAATTAAGGTTTGAAGAAATTTGCAATAATAGTTGCAGGCGGCAGCGGCACGCGTTTGGGAGGCGATCTTCCCAAGCAGTTTATGCCACTCGGCCTGCAGCCATTGTTGCTTTTCAGTTTAAAGGCTTTTCACCAAGCTGGCGCGGAAATTATCCTCGCGTTGCCCGAGATCCATATAGCAACCTGGCAAAAAATGCTTTCAGATCATAATATTGATATTCCGCACATAATAGTTGCCGGCGGTAAGGAGCGTTTCCATTCCGTACAAAATGCTTTACATGCAATTACAGATAATGAAGGAATTATTGCTGTACATGATGCTGCTCGCCCTTTCGTTTCACAGAATTTAATTGAAAGCATTTTTCAGCAGGCTGATATATGTGGCGGCGCTATTCCCATTCTTCCGGTTAAAGAAAGCATCCGGAAAAAAGTATCGGAAAAAGCTTTTTCCGCAGAAGACCGTAGCCTGTATTTTACCGTGCAAACGCCACAGGCCTTTAAGGTTAACTTATTGAAGGAAGCCTATTTACAGCCGTATTCCAGCTTATTTACAGATGATGCTTCCGTATTTGAGAAAGCAGGTTTTACCATAGATTTTGTACCCGGAGAAGAGCGGAATTTTAAAGTTACCACCCCGCATGATTTCGCATACGCGCAATATTTAGTTGAAAAAGAAGCAGTAAGCATCAAATAATTTGCGTACGCGCGTACAGCTATTCAAAATAAATTTTCTTACCTTTGCCGCTTCAATTCCCCATAAAAAGGAGGACTAAATTTAATGGCATTAGAAAATCAAAATCAGGACACAAATCAGCAACGCAATGCGGAAACGTCTGAGAGGCGCCCACGCAGAAAGCAACAGGAAACCGACTTCGTAAATGAAGATGTAATGTTAGAAGAAAAAGCACCTTCGCTTGCAGAAGCGATTAAAGGTAACGCTTCACCGGCAATTGACGCATTCAACTGGGATGAGCTGGAAGGCGGCGGTAAAAGAGGTGGCTATTCTAAAAAAGACAGAGCAAGCATGGAATCTATGTATGAAAATACATTAGGTGAACTGCAGGAAAAAGTAGTTATTCAGGGTACAGTTGTTGGCATGACCGACAAAGATGTTGTACTGAATATCGGTTTCAAGTCTGATGGCCTGGTACCACTTTCGGAGTTCAAATATAACCCGGATCTGAAAGTTGGTGATGTAGTTGACGTTATCGTTGAAAACAAAGAAGATAAAAACGGCCAGATCGTTATATCTCACAAAAAAGCATTGAGCGAAGGCGCCTGGGACAGAATTGTTCACGCGCATGAAAACGACATGGTTGTTACAGGTTACATCAAAGACCGTACAAAAGGCGGTATGGTGGTTGACCTGATGGGTATGGACGCGTTCTTGCCTGGTTCTCAGTTAGATGTGAAACCAATTAAGGATTACGATTCTTACGTTGGTACGCGCATGGAACTGAAAGTTGTTAAACTGAATCCTGCATTCCGTAACATCGTTGTATCTCACAAAGCTATTATCGAAAGCGGTTTAGAGCTTCAGAAAACTGAAATACTCAGCAAGCTGGAGAAAGGCCAGGTACTGGAAGGTATCGTTAAAAACCTTACTTCATTTGGTGTATTCGTAGATCTTGGCGGTGTAGATGGTTTAATTCACATTACAGATGTTAGCTGGGGCCGTATAAATCACCCAGAAGAAGTGCTTGAGCTTGGCCAGAAAATAAACGTTGTTGTTCTTGATTACGATGAGGACAAAAAACGTATTTCTCTTGGTATGAAGCAGTTAACGCCTCATCCTTGGGAAACTTTACCGGCTGATATTGCAGAAGGTTCTGTAGTAAAAGGTAAAGTTGTAAACCTTGAAGATTACGGTGCATTCATCGAGATCTATCCTGGTGTTGAAGGTCTGGTTCACGTTAGCGAAATGAGCTGGTCAACACACTTGAAATCCCCTAGCGAATATGTAAAGCTGAACGATGAAGTTGAAGCAAAAGTATTGAGCATCGATCGCGACGACCGTAAACTTTCATTAGGTTTAAAACAACTTTCTACCGATCCTTGGGCTAATATTGAGGAGAAATATCCTGTAGGAAGCAAGCATACAGCAACCGTTCGCAGCATGACAAACTTTGGTTTGTTTGTTGAGATGGAAGAAGGTATTGATGGCCTGGTACATATTTCAGATCTTAGCTGGACGAAGAAATTCCAGCACCCTGCTGAGTTTACAAAAGTAGGAGAGAAGCTTGATGTTTCTATCCTTGAAGTAGATAAAGAAAACCGCCGTTTAAGCTTAGGCCACAAACAGTTAGAGGAAGATCCTTGGGATACTTTCGAGAGTATATTCCTGGAAGGTTCTGTACACCAGGGTGTAGTTTTAACAAACGAAGAAAAAGGCGCAACAGTAGCTCTTTCTTACGGTGTTGAGGCTTTTGTTCCGAAGAAATTCTTAAGCAAAGCAGATAAATCTAAAGTTAAAGTTGACGAAACACTTGAATTTAAAGTTCTTGAGTTCGACAAATCTAACCGTAAGATCATTCTTTCACATTCTGATGTATGGAGAGAAGAAGAGCGTCGTGCAACTGAGGCTGAGAGCCAGGAGAAAAAATCGGCTGCAGAAAAAACCAAGAAAGATATCAAGAAGGTTAATAAAGCCGGTACTGAGAAAACTTCCATGGGCGATGAGTTAGATATTCTTCAGCAACTGAAAAACCAGATGGAGCAGCAGGATATGGCCAAGCAGAAAGAAGCAATGGCCGCTATGGATGCAAAATCAGGTAAAGGTAAAGACAACGCTGATGAAAACGAAGCTTCTGCTGACGAAGAATCAACCGAAAAAGAAGCTTAATACAAGCATTTTTTTGAATTACTATATATGGAAAGCCCCGCAATTTTGCGGGGCTTTTTTATTTTCCATATCTGCAATCTGTCAAGAATAAAAGACAAAGTATTTTTCAGGTGTACAATATATGTAAGCTGATTATTTTTTTAAAGATAGGTGGAAAAAATGCATACTTTTAGGAATGTTTTGCGAACATTTATATCAAGGCAAAGTGTCCTGTGAGCCACAGGACACGTAGCTTCGAATTGATATTCCCAGGTTTCGTGGCACACAAGCCAGACTTATTTACGCATACTGCATCCTATTTTGGTATTATTAGATAAAAGGTTGATGTGAAAATATATGCTTATAGGAATGTTTTGGCGAACATTAATTTCGAAAACCCGAAAACACGCCAAAACCTATCAGACCTGCAAAAATTAATACATAAAACAAGATATAAGCTGCCCATAATGCTAAACTAACATAAAAACCTATTTTGGTCCACCTTGCAGCTTCCTCAGACGCCCGTTGCGCACCATCATAATCGCCTACTGCCCAGCGGGTATTTACATTAGCAGCATTAATAATGCCTACAATGCCAAAAGGCAGGCAGCAGAAAATGGTTACCAGTATCGATTCAGCCAGCCAGTTACGGGGCGGAAACCGGTTAAGATTTGGCTGGGCACCAGGGTTATAGCCTTGCGGTGAAATAACTTCCATAGTTTTTAAGTATAAGATTGATAAATTTCGATGAAATATGATGGGAATTTTACCTGCGATTGAATGGTAATTAATGAGGAGCTAACATGTTAAAAGGAAATAATGAGATATTCCTTAAAATCCAGTATAAAAAAACAATCGCCAGCACGGCATAGGTAAATTTAGGTGAATACATTATGTTTTTTACATTGATGCCGATAAAGTTATAATGAAGGTTTAAAAGGTAAAGCTGGTGATAAAGCAGGAATGGTACACTGATAACAAGCAGCATATTTAACCTGAGTGCAGCCGTAATATTACCATGTAATAGCTGGTGTAAAGCGCGCTGAGAGCCGCAACCCGGGCAAAGTAATCCGGTTAGATATAAAAAAGGGCAAGTAGGAAAAAAGTCTTCCCTGGCGGGATTATAATTGTAAAATAAAATGGCTGCCAGCAACATACCGGCAGCCATTAAATATGTTGAATATTTAAGATTATTCACCAAAGTCTTCACGGTTCATCATTAAACCGGTGCCAACGCCAAGCGCCATTAGTGCAATATAAATAACAAGAATGGCAATGCCAATGTAAAAACCAATTTTGGTCCATTTGCCAGCTTCTTTCGATGCTCTTTCTGCACCGGCATAATCGCCGGAACTCCAGCGGCTGCTTACATTTGCAGCATTAATAATGCCTACAATACCAAAAGGCAGGCAGCAGAAAATAGTTACGAGTATAGATTCTACCAGCCAGTTTTTTGGTGGATTACCGCCTTGCGAATAAGAGTTTTGCGGTTGTGTCGGATTTTCCATTTCTAAAAAGTTTATTTTGTTTGTGGTTTGAGTCGCTAAAATACTTTTATTATTTCAACTGGCAAATAATTATGTGAAAATAATTTAAAACAAGGGCACTGAGTTATTTTGAAACAAATTAGTAAACTCCTTTATATATAGCTTTAACTATATGGTTCTTATCAAAAAAAATATTTACCCAGCTGATACAATATTCTATATCAACTTTAACACAGGTTTTGTCTGAAAACTCTAAACATTCTATTGAATAAGTATAGCTTATGCCATTTAGACTATCGCTATCAATTCGGAAATCTGGTTTTCCCAAAAGTTGCCTTACATAATTTGAATCTTTGCCGATTAAATAATTAGACTGTTTTAAATAATTAACTATAGTATCTCTATAGCCTAATGCACCACAGGAATCAATTTGCCAAAGTGTTTTAATAGAGAAAAAGTTATATTTATTGCCTATATCTTTTTGCTGATCCTGAGCCTTACAGCTTTCAGTATAAAGAAAAAATAGAATTAAAATTATAAAACTTTTCATTCAAGCCGATTAAAATTGCTAAATCCCTTGCCAGCCTCAAGCCGCCAGCCGCAAAAATTATATCATCATCCCGGCAATAGTACCACTCATTAAATTAGCTATAGTACCGGCAATAAGCGCTTTTATGCCAAGCTCGGCAAGCATTGGGCGTTTGGTAGGCGCAAGTGTTCCTATTCCGCCCAATTGTATGCCTATTGAAGCAAAATTGGCAAAGCCGCACAATGCATAAGTTGTGATTATTACAGACTTATCGAAGACGAACATACCGCTGGTTTTAAGATCTGCAAATGATACATACGCCACAAATTCGTTTAAAATCACCTTCTGGCCGAGCAGCTGGCCAACCAGTGAAACATCGGTACCGCGAACACCGATTAACCAGGCAATTGGTGCGAAAACATAACCTAAAATATACTGCAAGGTTAAGCCCTCATATCGGCCATTGCTGGCAGCAGAGATCCTTTCATTTAAGCCGGTCCACTCGCCAATGCCATTCAGCATTACATAATTCAGCATGGCCATAAAAGCTATAAAAACCAGCAACATAGCCGCAACATTTACAGCGAGGCGCAAACCTTCCGTGGTTCCGTTGGCAATGGCATCTAAAAGATTTGAACCAACACGCTCTTTGGATATTTTCATATCGCGGTTGAATTCTTCGGTTTCCGGAATTAAAATTTTAGCGGCAAAGAAAGTGGCCGGAGCAGTCATGATGGAAGCGGAAAGCAGATGCGTGGCGAATACCCGTTGTTGCTCCGGATCTGCACCGCCAAGGAAACCGATATAAGCGGCCATAACACCTCCGGATATCGAAGCCATTCCGCCGGTCATCAGCGCAAGCGTTTCAGAGCGCGTCATTCCGCTGATGTATGGTTTTACCATTAGCGGCGCTTCTGTTTGGCCTAAGAAAATATTAGCCGCGCTTGATAAACTTTCCGCACCCGATAAACGCATGGCCTTGTTCATCACCCAGGCGAAACCGTAAACAATCCACTGTAAAATATTAAGATAGAAAAGGGCCGAAGTTAATGCTGCGAAAAAGATGATGGTTGGCAAAACCTGGAAAACGAAAATGAAACCAAACGAATTAATATTGTTAACCAGCCCGCCGAAAAGGAATGTAGAACCCTCACGCGTAAAGCCTAAAATGGTAACGAAAACACTTGCCACGGCGCTGAAAACCTCGCGGAAAGCAGGAACACGCAATACGCAGAATGCAAAAATAAACTGCAGCAGCAATGCTTTCCCCACTAAAGCCCAGTTAATGCGCCTTTTGTGGCTACTTAGCGCAAAAGAAATGATAGTAAGCCCGACAATACCAATCAAGCCGTTTAAAAATCCATTCCAGCTGAAATTTGCGGTTACGGCTTCTTCTTTTTTATAGCTGAATTTATTTAAAATGCCATTATCAAGCAAAACCAGTTCATCATCGGTTAATGTTACAATTTTGTACGGTTTAGTGAGTTTGTTGGGCGATAATCCGCTGCCTTTTACTTCTGCCAGTACTTTACCTTCTTTAAAATAGATAACTGTGGGCTCGCTATTTCTAATTACGAAAGCTGTGGAATCAACTTCAAATTCACCCGGTTTTGGATCGTAAGTATAGAAAATAGTATCGTTTTTCAGGCTCCAGTTACCGCTGGCGGAAATGTTGTTCTCGGCAATAGATACAGAAAACTTACCATCGCCAGTAAGCGACATATAATCATTGGCACTAACATTTCTTACTTTATTATTTGCCGAATCGCTTACCGAAACAAATGCCCATTTGCGCGATAAGCGTTTTTCGGTACTTTCTTTCTTACAGGAAACCATGGTTAGCAGCAAGCAAACGCATAGCAGCAGGAAGCCACGAAAAGTAAAATTCCTCATCTAAAACTTTTAAAAATAATTCTAATGCAAAGAAAACCTATTTTTTAGTAAGAATTGAAAAATTGAAAAATTGCAAGATTGTAAAATTGCATTGCGACACAAATTTTTCGCGGATTTCAGAGTTGTCAACTCTGTTGCGCCTCGAAGCATTTTTTAGCAATGTTAAATATGCAAATCGGAGCCAAAATGCGCCACTTCTACAGAAAAGTAACACATCTAAGCTGAGCATAACAATCTTCCAAATGCAGTTAATTTGCAAATATTAACCCAAACCATTTTTCCACAAAGCCATATATGCGAAAATAATTTTACAATTTTGCAATCTTTCAATTTTACAATTCAGGAAAAATGAATTACTGGCTGATGAAAACCGAGCCCGACTGTTTTAGCTGGGACGATATGCAGAAAGCGGGCAAAGCAACCTGGGATGGCGTGCGCAATTATGCCGCGCGAAACAATATGCAGGCTATGAAAAAAGGCGACCTGGTTTTTATTTACCACAGCAACATCGGCAAGGAAATAGTTGGTATTGCGGAAGTTACAAAAGAAGCTTATCAGGATCCAACTACTGAAGATGCACGCTGGGTAGTAGTTGATGTTAAGCCCAAAAAAGCACTGAAAAAACCGGTAACATTAGCCGAAATTAAAGCTGACGACTTACTGAAAAACATGATGCTGGTTCGGCAGGGAAGATTGAGTGTAACAGCTTTGAAAAAAGAGGAGTTCGACCATATTTTGATGCTGTCGCAAAATAGTTAACTTTGCGGCAATAAAAACAACGCGTGAGTCAGCCATTATATACAACTATTTTAGCGGGAAAGAAATTTTCTGTAATGCTGGACCGGCTTTGTTACCAGCTTATCGAAAATCACCGCGATTTTTCGTCAACTGTTTTGCTTGGTTTGCAGCCGCGCGGAATTTTTCTTGCCAAAGCTATTCACGAAAGGTTAACGCATATCTTAGGTGGGCAAAAAATACTTCTGGGTAAGCTGGATGCAACATTTCATCGAGATGATATCCGCAGGCATAAAAACCCGCTGATACCTTCGGCAGTGGATATAGATTTCAGCCTGGAAGACAGAAAAGTGGTTTTGATAGATGATGTACTTTACACCGGACGAACCATTCGCGCAGGTTTGGATGCGATGCTTGATTTCGGCAGGCCTGCAAAAGTAGAGCTGCTGGTTTTGGTTGATAGAAGATACAGCCGACAATTACCGATTGAGCCTGATTATGTTGGGCTTACGGTAGATACGCGCGCATCGCAGAAAGTAAAAGTAAACTGGCAGGAACTGGATAACGAGAACAGCGTTTTGCTGGTTTCGGAAAGGTAAAAAATGTTGAATTTTGAATGTTGAATGTTGAATTTTCAGAGTTTCGGAAAAATCAGGTTATTCATTCAAATCAAAAGAATTATATTTCAAGGCAAAAGCATTTTCCGGCGACCTCTTATATGGAAAACGGAATGAAAACGAGATTAAAAACTGATCATTGATAATTGATCACTGATAATTGAAAACGAATGGCATCTGCACTTAGTGTAAAACACTTGCTCGGCATAAAATACCTCAACCGCGAGGATATAGAACTGATCCTTGATACCGCAGCGCATTTCAAAGGTATCCTCAACCGGCCGATCAAAAAAGTGCCCTCCCTGCGCGATGTTACCGTTGCCAATGTTTTCTTCGAAAATTCTACACGTACGCGCTTAAGTTTTGAGCTGGCGGAAAAGCGCCTTTCGGCAGATGTAATCAATTTCAGCTCGTCCTCGTCATCGGTAAGTAAGGGTGAAACTTTGCTGGACACGGTGAATAACCTGCTTGCCATGAAAATTGATATGGTGGTGATGCGCCATCCTTATCCCGGCGCGGCGCATTTCCTGGCCAATAATGTGCAGGCCAATGTTTTAAATGCCGGCGATGGAACACACGAACACCCAACACAGGCTTTGCTGGATGCTTTCTCCATGCGTGGTGTTTTTGGTAATGACCTGAAAGGCTTGAAAGTAGCCATCATCGGCGATATTTTACATTCGCGCGTAGCGCTATCTAATATTTTTTGCCTGAATAAACTGGGCGCTGAAGTTACCGTTTGCGGCCCTGCAACACTAATTCCACGACATATTGAAAGCCTCGGAGTGCGCGTAAGCTACAACGTGGAAGAAACACTTGCCTGGTGCGATGTGGCCAATATTCTCCGCATACAGTTAGAGCGGCAGGATGCAGGATATTTCCCATCTCTGCGCGAATATGCCATGGCTTTTGGTGTAAATCGCAAGCGACTTGAAAAAGTAAATAAACCAATCACTATTATGCATCCCGGCCCCATAAACCGCGGCGTGGAAATTGACAGTGATGTAGCAGATTCAGAACATTCCATCATCCTGGAGCAGGTAGAAAATGGCGTTGCTGTGCGTATGGCTGCTTTGTATTTGCTTGCCGGCCGGGCAGGAGAGTAGTTGAAAATTATTTGAAGCATTTTTCGCACTAAGCAGATATGTAAAATGAAAATTGCAACCTGGAACTTAGCACGCGTTCAATCGAAATATAAAATTCCTGTAATTTTAGAAAAGATAAAAGAAATTGATGCGGATATTCTTATTCTTACAGAAACTTCAACTGCAATTGATCTAAGCGAAGATTATTTTGGAGTTCAATCCATTCCACTGCCAACAGATGGTCTCTTTGATACAGTTTACTATAATAGAGGCGAAAACAGAACTGCAATTTGGAGTAAGTATCCCATTGTAGAAAATATTTCAACTTCAAATGATTATACAAATACTTGTGCTAAACTAAAAACGCCGTTTGGTAATTTTATTTTTTATGCTGCTATCATTGGTTTTTTGGGAAGGAAAAATCCATATTTTCAGCAAGATTTAGAGAATGTACAAAAGGATTTAGAAAATTTATCAAAACAAGGAAATATTTGTCTGGCAGGAGATTTTAATTTATCATTTTGCGATAATTATTTTCCTGATCGTGGTGCGAAACAGAAATTAAAGGATCAATTTCAAGAAAACAATTTGATGAATCTTACAGAAGAAATTCCGAATAATATTGACCATATTGTTATAAATAAAGATTTTATAAGAGATTTTGGAATTGAAATTTCTATATGGAATGAAGATAAAAAACTAAGCGACCATAAAGGTGTTTCTGTAACTTTGAAAAAACTATAAACAAAATTTCCAGAACATGAAAGCATTTTTCGCACTAAGTATATATGCCATTTTATTTCTCAGTTCCTGCGGGGGAAACGATGAGTCTGCTTTTGCCATCAAACAGAAAATAGCAGCTGCAGATAGAGCAATCGTCAATTACGCCAATGGAAAAACTGTTGAGCTTGGTTCGGCAAAAGGGCAGCAGCTCAGCATTTTAAAAGATGCTTTCCAGGATGAAAATGCCAATGACCCGGAATGTATTGAGGATGGCAGCATTGTGTTTTTCAGAGGCGAAATTATGATTGAAAATGCTGGATTTTCTTTGAAGCCCGATTGCCGTTATATTCGCTTCCTTCATAAAAATGAACCACGCAGAAAAGTGATTTCTGAAAATGTGCTGAAACTTTTACAGGAAATGCAAGTAGAATAATTTGCCATTCTTGCAATTTTCCATTTTGCAATTTTTCAATCTTGCAATTTTCCAATGCATAAATACATAAATTCGCTGCTGAAGAAATTATTGTATGCAGCAGGAAAAATCTAGCTTTAATCATATTTTACTGATAGGCGTTTTATTTTTTATTTTTGGTTTTGTTACCTGGATTAACGGAACGCTAATACCATATTTGAAAATCGCCTGCGAGCTGGAAACCGATATGCAATCTTACCTGGTTGCAACGGCTTTTTTTATCGCTTATGCGGTAATGTCCATTCCATCTTCGTATGTACTTAAATTTACCGGCTATAAAAAAGGCATGGCGCTTGGCTTGCTGATTATGGCTGTTGGCGCCATACTTTTTGTTCCAGCTGCAAACGCCCGTAATTATAATTTATTTCTTACTGGCCTTTTTATAATCGGCTCAGGATTAGCGCTTTTGCAAACTGCATCGAACCCTTATGTAACTATTGTCGGCCCAATAGAAAGCGCAGCTAGCAGGATAAGCGTAATGGGAATCTGTAACAAAGTGGGCGGTATTTTAGCCGGGTTGATTTTCGGTTATATTGCTTTAAAAGATGCCGATAAACTTGAAAAAAGCTTGCTTACAATGACGGATGCTGCCAGAGATATTGCGCTGAATGAATTGGCGGGCAGAGTAATTATTCCTTACATCATTATTGCAACGGCCCTGTTTGGCCTGGCTATATTCGTCATGCGTTCATCCTTACCGGAAATTGATGATTCAGCCGAAGAAGCAAATGAGCATAATACCGTTACAACAAATAAAACGAGCGTTCTGCAATATCCGAACCTGGTTTTGGGTGTAATTGCTTTGTTCTTATACGTTGGCGTTGAAGTGCTTGCAGGCGAAATCATTATTAGTTATGGAAAATCCTTGAATATAGACCTGGATATTGCGCGCTATTTTTCGCAGGCAACATTGGGCTGTATGCTGGTTGGTTATTTGATTGGCATTGCCACCATTCCTAAATATTTATCCCAGACGAATGCATTAAAAATCTGCGCTATTTTAGGTGTGATTTTTACTGTTGCTGCCACACTTACAAGTGCTTATGTTTCTGTTGCTTTTGTAATATTATTGGGATTGGCAAATTCACTCATCTGGCCTGCGGTTTGGCCATTGGCAATAAACGGATTGGGAAAATTTACAAAAATCGGCTCCGGACTTTTAGTTACCGCTATTGCCGGCGGCGCTATATTACCGGTAATTTATGGCAAGCTTGCTGATAACCCAGCCATCGGTAACAAGCAAGCCTATTGGATCATGGTTCCCTGCTATCTTTTTATACTTTTATATGCAATGCGCGGAAAGCGTTTGGCGAAGTAGTTAATTAACAAATTAGCCGATTCGTAAATTACCAAATGGAAGTAGTGGAATTCCATATATCGATCACTGGAAAAATGCTTGTATAAGCGCCCAGGAATCCTTACCAAAGGAGAGAACTTTTCGTGCAAGAGAATCAACACATTTGTTTTTCAAAATGAGAATCTGAAATGTAAAAGTATTTATTAAACGCTGAAATAACATTCGGGGCTCCAAAGTCCTCTCCTTTGGGGAGGATTTAGGTAGGGCTTCATATATCAATACCTGAAAAATGCTTTGAAAGAAGAATTATTCATTCATTCTTCCATTCTCACCTTCATTCATTAAAAATTAAACGGCTACCGGCGCCTTAATCGCTGGATGCGGATCGTAATTTTCCAGCTTGAAATCTTCGAAAGTGAAGTCGAAAATATTTTTGATTTCAGGATTTATTTTCATGGTTGGCAGCGGACGAGTTTCGCGGGAAAGCTGTAATTCTACCTGCTCGAAATGGTTGTTGTAAATATGCGCATCGCCAAAAGTGTGAATGAATTCACCAAGTTCAAGATCGCAAACCTGCGCTAACATCATCGTTAGTAAAGCGTAAGAAGCAATGTTGAAAGGCACGCCCAGAAACAGATCTGCACTGCGCTGGTAAAGCTGGCAGCTTAATTTTCCATCGGCAACATAAAACTGGAACAAAGCGTGGCAAGGCATCAAAGCCATTTCATCCAGTTGCGCAACATTCCAGGCAGAAACAATAATTCTGCGCGAATCGGGATTCTTTTTTAATGTTTCTACAACTTGCGTAATCTGGTCAATATGTTTGCCGTTATAATCCGGCCAGCTCCTCCATTGGTAGCCATAAACCGGGCCCAGATCACCATTTTCATCAGCCCATTCATCCCAAATACTTACACCGTTTTCTTTTAAAGATTTGATGTTCGTTTCACCTTTCAGAAACCATAAAAGCTCGTGGATAATAGATTTGGTATGTACTTTTTTGGTAGTAACCAGCGGAAAACCTTCTTGCAGATCGTAACGCAACTGGTAGCCGAAAACGCTTTTCGTTCCGGTGCCGGTTCTATCGGTTTTAGCGGTTCCGTTTTTTATTACATGTCGGAGCAAATCGAGGTAATTTTGCATGGTTCTATATATAAAGGTGCTGAAAAATGGTTTGGGTTTACAAAGGTATGCATTGGAAAATTGAAATTTCGTAAAATTGAAAACCGACAAAAAAGTTAGTATAAATTAAAGTATCTATATACACCAGTTTTTTTATTAAATTATTTGTAAATAAGATATTTAGCTGCGTAAGTAATAATCAGCAAGGCTGAATAAATAAGCCAGCTTTGCATTGGAATATATTGTGTAGCATATAATTTGTGTTTGCTGAGAAAATATATATGAATAAGTTTTTCAGACAAATAGGCTACTACTGTTGCATAGGCAATTCCTGGCAGCCCAAAGAAGTAAAGAAACCAGGTGTTAAGGCATATTTTAATGAACCACTCAACACCGGTTGACCATAAAAGCGTAATATTTTGATGCATAGCCAGTAAAATCGTTTGCGGGAAAATTAACCTGCTGATTATTAGCAAGATGTAAATGTCAAAAATTCGTGCTGCCGGTATGTACGCATCTGCATATAAATGGCTGAACAAGGGCTCGCTGAATATTAATAAAATAAAGCTAAGCGGGAATAGAAAATGCATAAGCCGCAAGCTTTTTTGTTTAAGATAATCGAGCCCAGAAAATATGTTGCCGTTTTTATAGTGAAAAGCTACTTCTGCGCTGCCAATGTTACTAAGGGCATTCGCCATCAGCAAAACAAACGGCAATTCCCGTGCGCCATATTGGAAAATAGCAAATTGCGTTGAATTGAAATTGAATCGAACCAGGTAACTGTCTATGTATAACATGCTTCCGCCAATGAGCAAACTTGCGGCAACCGGTAAACTTGCTTTTAAAAATTGATTTGCCAATTGCCGGTGGAATAAAAATTTTTGTGAGGTTTTTAAAACCAGCCATGCTGTAAACACATAGCGAATAACCCCGAAAGCTGCAAGGCATATGAGTACACCATTCATACCATGGCCCAGCCACAAAGGTAAAAATGCACTTGCTACATGCAGGAACGATATAGCTATTGCATATAGCGCAATATTTTTTGGCTTGTTTACCGATAGATAAATATATTCGGTAAGAAATGCGGGAGCGGTGAAAAAAGCGAATACCAGGTACAGCAAAAATTCTGCATATGTGCCTTCATATAAAAATGCTTTCAGTGAAAGGCCTATTAAGCCAAAAAATAAAGCCAGTGCACTTAATAAAATAAACGTTGTGGAAATGAGGTTTTTGCGCTCGGTTTCAGGAGTTTTCTGGTAAAAAGGAATGAAAGTATTTATTAATCCGCTTACCCAGAAAAAAGTAAATGAGCTGCCAACAAGCACAAGGTTCTCATACCGGCCTACAATATTTGTATCGCCTATAAGTTTCGCTATAATAACCGAGCTAAGGAACAAGGCACCGAAACGCAGTACCTGCAACAGTTGTAAGCTGCTGAGCTTATTTAAGTGCAATGGCAACCGAATAATTTTTAGTAGAACATCTCAAAATTGAAGCTATTTTTAATCATTCCATATATCAGCTGCTGAAAAAATACCTTTAAGGTCAATTAATAAATGATTGCCCGCTCACAACAGTGTTTAGTAAAGAATCTGCATATAAATAATGCACTTCCTGCCGGCAAAATATTTATGATGGGCAAAAAATGATTTGATGCGCAATTTTGAAGCAATTTTTTCTGCAAGCTAAGCGTTAATATTTTACTTTTGTATATATGAAGCATTTACTTCTATTATTTTTACTGCTCACTTTTGGTTATTCGGCTGTTGCACAAGGTATTCCTATCAGCTACTGGCGAACACATACTTCGTTTGGCGATGGAATTTACACGCAGGAAGTAGGAAATAATATTTTTGTTGCTACACGTAACGGGTTTTATTCGGTTGAAAAGGCTGACTTCGGCATAAAAACTTTTTCAAAAAGCGATGGATTTAGTGATGTTTTTGCCCATACTTTCGAGTACAGCCCACAACATAACGCATTGTTTATAGCTTACCGTGGCGGAATTTTTGACATGCTGCAGCATAACAGAATTACATCCGTTCGCGATCTTTTTGTAAAGAATATTGAGGTTAATGATTTTTACGTAAATGGGAATATTTGTTATGTGTCACACAGCCAGGGCGTTAGCGAATATAATATTATCCGTAAAGAATTCAGGGACAGTTATGATAATATTTGGGGCGCCGAATGCAAGCAGGCAGGTGTAAGAAGCGCAACCGTACTAAATAACGAAATTTACCTGGCATCTGAACATGGTATAATAATGGCGCCGGTTAACGGCCGTATTCTTCGCGATTGCGCCAACTGGCAAAGTATTAGCAGCGAATCATGTTTGCGGGTGGTTACCTTTAAGAATATGATATGGGCAGCTTTCGCCGACAGAACCCTGCGTTATTACGATGGCAGCAGCTGGATAACAAAACATAATGCGGGAGATAATATTTTCAGCCTCGAAGTAAACCACGGTAAGCTTGTAATGGCAAGGCATAACAACATTATTGTAATTGATGATAACCTTAACATACAAACCATACTCAGCAACCAGCAGAACCATGCAGTATTAGACAACAGCGGGTATTTATGGCTTGCAAAATCGGCCTACTCCAGCATAAGGCTTAACCCGGTAAATAACGAGCAGGTTTATATTATACCGAATGGCCCCGCCACTGCCGATGCTTATAAGCTTATTAACCACAATAATACCATATGGGTTGCTACAGGCGGGCCCAATGAAACCGGAGGAGCGTTATTCAAAAACAGCGGTTTTTTTAGCTATACCAATGATGTGTGGACAAATTATAATTCAAACACTGTTGCCAGCTGGATGGTACTTAAGGATGTAATGGATATAAAAACACATCCGCGCACGGGTAACCAGTGGGTGGGCTCGCTGGATTCCGGCCTTATAGAATTTGATGCGAAGAATATGCTGGTTCTTAAGCATTACAACGCCACCAATAGCAGCTTGCGAAATGCCGATGTTACAAAAACAAATCCGCCGGTATCGGGCCTGGCATTCGATAGTAAAAGTAATTTATGGGTAAGCAATTACAGGGCGCAGCGTCAGCTTTCTGTTTTAACGCGCGATGGCAACTGGTTTTCCTTTAATATTGGTCCCAGGAAATCAATAACAAATGTGCTGGTTGATAAATATAACCAGATATGGCTAACATTACCGCGAGAAGGTGGTATTTATGTTTTCAACTACGGCAAAACCATAGAAGATCCTAATGACGGCGACCAGATAAAAGACCTTTCGAGCGCATCGGGCAATGGTGCCTTACCCGATAATGTGGTAATTTGTATGGCTGAAGATAAAGAAGGGCAGATTTGGGTAGGCGGTAATAACGGTGTTGCTGTTTTTTCCGAGCCTTCACTTATTTTCAGCCAGTATAATTTCGATGCGCACAAAATATGGGTTGAAAATGGTGACGAATCGGGCTATTTATTAGCCGGGCAGGTGGTAACCTGTATGGCAGTTGATGGCGGCAACCGTAAATGGTTCGGTACGCGAAACGGTGTTTACCTAACCTCGCCTGATGGCAGTACAATTCTCAAATATTTCACAACAAGAAACAGCCCGTTAATTTCAAATGATATCAGGGCAATTGAAGTGAACGGCGCAAACGGCGAAGTTTTCTTCGCAACAGATAAAGGCATTGTTTCATACCGGTCAACGGCTACTGAAGGCGGAGAAAAACACGGCGATGTGTATGCTTTCCCCAACCCGGTAAAACCGGGCTATAACGGGCCAATTGCCATAAACGGGCTTGTACGCGATGCATCGGTTAAAATAACAGATATTACCGGCAAGCTGGTTTTTGAAACACAGGCAGAGGGTGGCCAGGCCATCTGGAACGGAAAGAATTTTAATGGCGAAGATGCGAATTCGGGCGTTTACATGGTTTTCAGCACGAATAAAGAAGGTACGGAAACAGCCGTAACCAAAATACTTATTGTACGTTAGCCTACAAACCGTAAATGTATGCTGGTTAAAACAAGCGGTATAGTTATTAAAAATACCAAATATACCGATAGTAGCATAATATCTAAAATTTACACCAGATCCTTAGGAATGCAAACCTACATGATTCATGGTGTACGATCGCCGAAAGCAGCCATAAAGCCATCGCTTTTACAGCCACTTGTATTGCTGGATCTTGTTGTTTACAGCAATCCAACAAAAAATATTCAGCGAATTAAGGAAGCACGCGCAAATCCTGCCTTGCATAACCTGCATTTCGATGTGCTGAAAAGTACGGTTGGTCTTTTTGTTGCTGAGCTGCTGCACAAGGCGGTTAAGGAGGAAGAACCCAATGCCGGGCTTTATGATTTCGTAGAGAAGTTTATACTCTTTACCGATACGGCAGATGAGAACCTTGGTGTTTTACCATTATTTTTCGTGCTGCATATGTCCCGTTTTCTTGGCTTTTTCCCACATGCGCCCACGGTTTATAATAACGATGCTTTCAACCTTGCTGACGGTCAGTTTACCCATACTTTATCAACCGGCACGAATACTATTGAACCGGAACACGCCATTTATTTGCACAGGCTTATTTTTGCGGATTTTAGTAAGCTTGCAGCAATTCGGATTCCTAAAACAAGCAGAACGGTTTTACTTAGTAAGGTAATAGACTATTACATTATGCATATTCCGGGCTTTTTCGCGCTTAAATCGCTGAATGTACTTACATCGCTAATGAAAGATGACAGGCATTAAATTATTTTCAGTCTGGAGCTATTTTCCTCATATATGGTTTTGCTGAAAAATGGTTTAAATTAATTATTCGCCTAAATCTGCGAGCTAAATTTAAAACTAAGCTGCCATATTTAAAGTAACTGGCGCTAGGAACAGGCTGAATGAGATGAACAAATCAGGCCGAAATCAGCGAAATCAAAAAAAATAATTTTAATCAGCGGTTAAATTTTCACGATTCACTTATTTCACTAACTTGTAGCCACTTAAACCCACCTTTTTCGCTATGACAAAGCTCATTGCCAAAGCAGCTCCATACCGCTATTATGCCCTGTTGGCAGCTGTTTTACTCGTTACCGGAATTTATTTTTTCGGCGGAAGCAGCGCCAGCGCCCGCATCTCCACAAATCCTGAATTTTCGCGCTATATCTCTGCTTTCACAGCCGGAACCATCTCTCGCGAAGGCACTATAAGAATTCAGATGGCGGGTGTAATTGATGACAGCGCAGGCATAGCTGAAAAACTGGATGATCTGTTTGATTTCGAACCAAAAATAGCAGGTGAAACACGCATAATTGACGCCTACACCATAGAGTTCAGGCCTGAAAAAAACTTACCGAGCGGCACAACCTACCAGGGCACTTTTCACCTTGGCGAAATGATGGAAGTAGCGGATTCTTTCGAGAATTTCTATTTCACTTTCCAGACCATTCAGCAGAGTTTCGAGCTAAGCGAGCCAATGATGGAAGCCATTGATCCGCAGAATCTAACTTACCAAAGAGTTAGCGGAGAACTGATCACAGCAGATGCGGAAGAACCCGCTAAAGTGGAAACTATTTTATTGGCTTCGCAAGACAAAAAAAGCATCAGAATTAAATGGGAACACGCGGCAGATAATCGTACGCACAGGTTTGTCATTGACAGCCTCATCCGCAAGAAAAGAGAAACTTCCTTTACCCTGAAATGGGATGGCGGAAAAGCAGGAATTGACATGAAAGGTCAGCGCGAAATAAAAATCCCCGCGCTGGGCGATTTCCTGGTTATGAACGCGGTGGCTGTGGAAGGAGAGGAGCAGTATGTTTCGCTAAGATTTTCAGACCCTTTATTGCCAAACCAGAACCTGGATGGATTGATTAGATTCACCACGAATACAGATAATTTACGCTTTGTCATTGATAAGAATGAAGTAAAAGTTTATCCAAGCCAGCGCTTAACCGGTGTTCATACCATCGCGGCGAATGCAGGAATCATGAACGTGATGAGCTACAAAATGGAGCGTGATTTCAGCGCCCAGCTTAGCTTTTCTGATATAGTGCCATCGGTAAAAATACTTGGCAAAGGTGTAATTATTCCAAGCACAGAGCAACTGATCTTACCTTTCGAAGCGGTGAGTTTGAAGGCTGTGGATGTTACGGTTATCCGTATTTATGAGAACAATGTTGAGCAGTTTTTACAGGTAAATAATCTCTCGGAAAGCAATGAATTGAAACGCGTTGGCAGGCCATTGATCAGGAAAACAATCAGGCTGGATAATGATGCGGCTTTGGATCTGCGGAAAACAAACCGTTTCGCGTTAGACCTTAGCAAGATCATCAAAACAGAACCCGGCGCTATCTACAATGTCAAGTTCACTTTCAAAAAAGCATATTCTGTTTACCGTTGCGATAATGATACTTTACCGGTGAGCGATTTGGAAGAACTGAAAGAGGAAAAAGACGACAGTTGGGACGATAACAATGCGCACGAATTCAGCTATTGGGATTACTGGGACGAATGGTACGAAGACTACAACTGGCGCGACCGCGATAATCCATGTTCCAATTCCTATTACACATCCGATAAGTTCGTTAGCCGCAACATCATGGCCAGCGATTTGGGAATTATTGCCAAGCGCGGTACCGGCAGCGAAGTGTTTTTCGCGGTAACCGACCTGCGCACAACCAATACCATCAGCGGTGTAAGTTTAGAGGTGTACGATTTCCAGAAACAACTGATTGGCAAGGGAATAACGGATAACGATGGCATGGCCACTTTCAATGTTTCGCGCAAGCCATATATACTTATCGCCAAAAAAGGTTCGCAGCGCGGTTACCTGCGCCTGGATGATGGTTCTTCGCTTTCGCTGAGCCGTTTCGATGTTTCCGGTGAAGTTGTGCAGAAAGGTTTGAAAGGGTTTATTTATGGCGAGCGCGGTGTTTGGCGGCCAGGCGATTCCATATTCACCATGTTTGTTCTGGATGATCGCGCTGCGCCAATTCCGAAAAATCACCCGGTAAGTTTCGAGTTGTATAATCCGCAGGGTCAGCTATATAAGCGTTTGCTGAAAAATGCTTCGGTGAACGGATTTTATTCTTTTCATACAGCTACAAACACAGATGCGCCGACCGGAAGCTGGAGCGCGAAAGTAAAAGTTGGCGGCGCAACTTTCACCAAAAATATCCGCATAGAAACCGTTCAGCCCAATCGATTAAAAATAAATATAGATTTTGGCGTTCCTGAGATCCGCAAAGATCAGCCGCTGAATGCGCGTTTGGAGAGCAAGTGGCTGCATGGCGCAACGGCAAGCAACCTGAATGCAACGGTAGAAGCATCTTATTCCACCGCAAAAACCGGTTTCCCTAAATTTACCGATTATGTTTTTGATGATCCAAGCAAGCGATTCTACGCGGAAAACGAAAAGATATTTGAAGGCGAGCTAGACCAGAATGGCGTTGCAAATATTAATGCAGAACTGGAAGTTGGCGAGAACGCACCGGGAATGTTAAATGCGAATTTCGTAACAAAAGTTTATGAGCCGGGCGGAAATTACAGCGTGGACAGGTTTACCATTCCGTATCATCCGTACCCTGCGTACATCGGTATTCGTTTGCCGAAAGGAGATAAATCGCGCGGCATGTTGCTCACAGATACCAACCATACCGTAAATATAGTTTCTCTTTCGCCGGAAGGAAAATATGTTGTTGGGAATAAGCGCGTTAAAGTGGAACTGTACAAAGTGGAGTGGAAATTCTGGTGGGATATGGCGAACGAGAACAGCAACAGCACTTTCTCTGAAAACAACCTTCGCACACGCATGCAGGAAGATGAAATTACCCTCACAAACGGTGTGGGGAAATGGAAGCTGCGGCTGGATTACCCGGAATGGGGAAGGTATTTATTGCGGGTAACAGATATAGAAGGCGGCCACAGCAGCGGAAGCTTGTTTTATATGGATTGGCCGGGCTGGGCTGGCAGACCGCAACGCGATGGCGGCGGAGATGCAGCCATGCTTTCCCTGACTACCGATAAACCAAAATATAAAGTCGGCGAGGAAGTAAAACTGACCATACCAAGCGGTAAGGAAGGCCGTGCTTTGGTAAGCATAGAAACAGGTTCAAAAATCGTAGAGAAACACTGGCTGAAACTCACACAAGGCCAAACCAATTTTACGTTTAAAGCCACGCCAGCTATGTTGCCGAATATTTATGTGCATGTAACACTGGTTCAGCCACATGCGCAGACAAACAACGATCTGCCTATCCGCATGTATGGTGTAATTCCGGTTGGTGTGGAAGACCCGGCGACGGTGCTGCAGCCGCAATTGAAAACGCCTGCATATATGCGAAGTGAAGAAAATGCTTCGTTCACGGTTTCGGAAGCTACAGGTAAACCCATGACTTATACTTTGGCGGTTGTTGATGAAGGTTTGCTGGATCTGACGAGATTCAAAACACCTGATCCGCACAGTCATTTTTATGCGCGCGAAGCTTTGGGTGTGAAAACCTGGGATCTCTATGATTTTGTGATGGGCGCTTTTGGTGTGGAAATGAGCCGGATTTTGGCTATTGGCGGCGATGAAGGCATCAACATGAAGGAAGGAAATAAAAAAGCCAATCGTTTTAAACCCGTGGTGAAATTCCTCGGGCCGTTCCACATCAATTCCAAGGAAAGTAAAACGCATACCATCAAATTGCCGCAATATATTGGCTCTGTGCGCGTAATGGTTGTTGCCGGTGAAAATGGCGCGTACGGATTTACAGAAAAATCGCTGGCGGTGAAAAAACCTTTGATGGTGCTTGCTACTTTGCCGCGCGTTTTAGGGCCGGGTGAAAATGTAAAACTACCGGTAACCGTTTTCGCGACGGAGAAAAATATTAAGGATGTACGGGTGCAGATACAGGCGAATAACCTGCTTCAGATAAACGGCAACAACTCAAAATCCATACGATTCAGCAAAACAGGTGAGGAAATGGTTGATTTCGACCTGAAAACTTTGAGCGCTTTAGGAATTGCAAAAGTGAAAGTAATTGCTACCAGCGGAAATGAACGTGCGGAATACAATATTGAGCTGGATGTGCGCAACCCGAATCCTGTGGTAACCGATGTAATTGAAGGCATTGCCGATGCAGGAAATTCGTGGAAAACGGATTACAAACCCATCGGCATGAGCGGCACAAATACGGCTGTGCTGGAAGTTTCTACCATTCCGCCGATAAATCTTGGTAAGCGTTTGCAGTACTTAATTCAGTACCCATATGGCTGCCTGGAGCAAACAACATCTTCCGTTTTCCCGCAGCTGGTTCTGAATAAATTGCTCGATCTGCCGAAAGAAAAGCAAAATCAAATTGACAGGAATATCCGCAACGGCATTATGCGCATCAAGCATTTTCAGCGCGGCGATGGCGGTTTGGGTTACTGGCCGGGCATGGCGGAAACCGATGACTGGAGCACAAGTTATGCAGGCCATTTTATGCTGGAAGCGCAGAATATTGGTTACACTTTGCCGGTGAATTTCCTCAACGAATGGAAAAAATACCAGAAGAACCGCGCCATGAACTGGACCTACATCAACGACCGTAGCGACCTTGTACAGGCTTACCGTTTATATACTTTGGCTTTGGCGCGCGCACCGGAAATGGGCGCTATGAATCGCCTGAAAGAACAGCGCACTTTATCGCCTGCGGCAAAATGGCGATTGGCAGCGGCCTATGCCCTCAGCGGTCAGCGCGAAGTGGCGGAACAACTCATCAAAGGACTTCCACAAACGGTTCCCGCTTACAACGAAATGAGCGTAACGTACGGAAGCGACTTGCGCGATGAAGCCATGATCCTGGAAACACTCACCCTGCTGAACCGCAAACAGGAAGCCGCAAACGTGATGACGGAAATCGCCAAGCACCTCAGCAGCGAAGGCTGGTACAGCACGCAAACCACGGCCTACAGCCTAATTGCCATCGCCAAATATTGCGGTGTAAGCGGCGCAGCGAAGGAGATGAATTTTACATATATGCTTGGCGGGAAAGGGGCTTTGGAGTATTCAGCAAAAGGGGTGATGGCGCAGATTCCAATTGCGGTAAATGGCGGCAGCATCAGCGTGCAGAACAAGGGCAGCCAGAAACTATTTACGCGCATAATTCTGCAGGGACAGCCGGAAGTGGGCGATAATACCGATGCCAGCAACAACCTGAGCATAGAAGTGAAATACCGTAACAGCAGCGGCATGGAAATAGACCCGGCGAACCTGGAACAGGGCACCGATTTTATGGCGGAAGTAACCGTAACCAATCCCGGCAGCCTGGGCAAATACGATAACATGGCGCTGCGGCAGATCTTCCCGAGTGGCTGGGAAATACACAACACGCGAATGGATGGCCTTGCCTTGCCAAGAACCGCTTCCACGCCTACGTACCAGGATATCCGCGATGACCGTGTGAATACCTTCTTCAACATTGGCGGCACGCAGAAACAAACCTATTATGTGCTGCTGAATGCCAGCTACATTGGCCGCTATTACCTGCCAACGGTGTATTGCGAAGCCATGTATAACGGAAGAATCAACGCGCGCAAAGGCGGCATGTGGGTGAATGTAATTCCGCGGAAAGGGAAGGGAATGGCGAGTAGGTAGTTTGAAGGACTTTTTGGAGTTGGAGATATGGGAATTTATTCTATAATACTTTCAATTTTCTCTTCCTCTGGCTGTGTGATATCGTCAGAAGTGTCAATATCATCTTCATACACTGGTATGTTAACCATCTGTTTAATTTCATGAAATTTTATCTCAGATTCTTCATCCCAAAAGATTAACCGATTTGGAACAAGTAGATTAATTATATCTAAATATGACTGTTGTATTGATGGAAATACAAGTATTATCAGTAAACTCACTGTACGCGTAAAAATTGTATAAATAAATTCTTCTTTTTCGTTCACTGTATCTACATCTATTCTAGTTGACCACACTACACATTTTTTTTCAAGGCCTTTTGTTCTTAAAATTATTTCAGTTTCAGAAGGTACTTCAAGAGCTCTGAGTGATTTCAATAATTCTAAATCTCGTTCAAATATTGTGGTCTTATCAAGCTTCAAAGCATTTTTATATAAACTAAATATCTCAGAAATTTTATTTGCTGCATTATTAATATCATTTGCATAAACAAAAACGGCTAAGTTCTAATAATAACAGCGTTATTTTTAAAGAGTAAAAATAATT
>DAIUCM010000035.1:0-29339 GCA_036846145.1 Bacteroidota bacterium | reverse complement strand
GTAACATTTTGAATATCATCATTTTTAATATTCACTGTTTGATTGGAATCTGCTTTGTCTATTTTTGCATTTTCAGATTCTTTTTCTAACGCTGAAGCATTTTCCGGCAATACAATATATGGCGCAATGTATTTTTTGCGTTCTGGACCGGAATTTTTATTACCAGCAAAAGCGGTTGTATTCTGATTATCAACGATTTTAATATCATGTCTTCCAGAATGCGCAACAACATCATTTCCAGAATTTACATGTAAATCTTTTGCAGATTTTTTCTGCTTTTGTTCAGCGCTAAAAAAGTAAAATATTACTCCGAGCGTTAATAAAAAAGAGCTTGTCATAAATATGGTTATTTGGTTGAAAAATCGTTTAAATACATCGGTTTTCTTACCGTGAAGCAGCTTAACAGTTTCTGCCTGGCTAACCGGACTTTTCTCTTTACTTGCTTGAGCAAAAAGCAAATCCAAAGCTTCATCTTTATTATTGATACGCATGGTTTTACGCTGTGGCTTTTAAGTTGTTGGATGATGGTTTTTTCACAATCTTTTCTTCGACAGAAATTTTATCCGTCACAGCATTTCTCAGCTTTTCCCTGGCTCTCGATAACCTGGATTTTACAGCAGAAAGACTGTCTCCCTGTAATTCCTGAATTTCCTTTATGGAAAAGCCTGAAATTTCGAACATTACTATGGCTTCACGCTCTTTCAGGTTAAGCGTATCAAGTAGCTTATAAAGGATTTCCAGGTCAAAAGCTGCTTCCACGTTATTGGAAGTATCGGCTTTTTCAGTTTGGTTTTGCTGTTTTGAGAATAGGCTGAACAAACGTTTTTTACGCTCGTGCTGCCAGATAATCCTGCGCGCTGTGCCAATTATAAAATAAAGAAAAGCATCTTCATTTTTAAGCGATTCAAATTTTTCGTAAGCTACAAGAAGCGTCTGGTTATAAAGGTCTTCCGCATCTTCTTTGTGCCGAAGCATATTTTTTACATATCGCCAAAGCCGGTCCTTTTCGGGCTCCAGTAATTGTATAAAATGCTGCTGCTTGCGATTCGGCTGATTCATTTTTCCATCTTGAAGATAATAGTAAGTGTAACTTCAGCCAAAAAAGTCGCAAACGTTATAGAGAATTTTTCTACATATACCAAAATGTCAAAAAATGCTTTACATATCCAGCTTCAAGCCAAAGCTCAGATCCCCGGCATCGCCTAAACCCGGTACAATATATTTATGGTCATTCAATTTGGCGTCAATGCCCAAAACCCATATCCTGGCATCGGGTATTTTTTCACGCACATAATTAATTCCTTCCTGCGAAGCTATTATACTTACTATATGAATTTCGCGCGGCTTGCCATTTTTCAAGATAGCCTCATATGTTAAATGCATGGACTGTCCGGTTGCAAGCATGGGATCTGCCAATATTAAAATTCGATTATTAAGATCAGGACTTGCAAGATAACCGACTTCAATATGGAAAGATCCATCGTGATGATGCGAGCGGAAGGCAGAAATAAACGCATTATCGGCCTTATCAAAATAATTCAGCAAACCGTTATGCAAAGGTAATCCTGCACGTAAAACAGTTGCTAAAACCGGCTGCTCTGCAAGCACGTTACATTCAGCCATACCCAGCGGCGTTTGTACCAATTCCTTTTTCCAGCTTAATGTTTTACTTATTTCATAGGCCATCATTTCGCCTGCGCGTTCAATATTTCTTCGGAAACGCATCTGGTCTTTCTGGATATTTATATCACGCAGTTCGGCTAAAATCTGCGTCAAAAGAGAAGGTTGCTCGCTGAAGTTGTGAAGCATTTGGAAATGAGTAAATGAGTGATTGAGTAAATGAGTAAATAAAACAGCAAATTAGCCAATTAGTCGATTAGCAAATGAATTTTTTAACACCTATTTTATTTACCGCAAAGGCGAAAAGGGGCAAAGTCGCAAAGTTTTTATTATCTTAATAATAATCATTTTTTGGCCGAATGAGATATGGAAAGCAAAAATTAGAATAACCAAAAAAAACATCAATCAAAGCACAGAGCCCTGAAGGGGCGAAATATACCAGCGATGGGTAAAACCCATCGTTAAAACCCATCGAATAACGAACATTAAAGCATTTTTTGCCAAATTGAGATATGGATCTGGCCATCAATATATAATTATGGTTTGGCCTAATATTAAAAAATCCGTTTAATTTGAAAAACTCTAAATCCGCGATTCAGGCAATCTTCGAATTTTTACATTTTCGCAACCTTTTCCCATTTTCAAATTTTCAAATTGGCTAATTGGCACATTTTTTCTAATTTGCCGCTTCAAACTTTTTGCAGAAAAAACGACAGAGAAAATGGACTTAAAAGAGATTGTTTCAATAACCGGGAAGCCGGGTTTATATAAGGTTGTTGCACGTTCGCAGCGTGGACTGATTGCTGAGGCGCTTGACGAAAAAAAGACCAAACTGCCAATTAACGCCAGCCAGCAGGTAGCTTTGTTGGAGGAGATTACCATTTATACAGAGAACGATGAGAACCTGCCGCTTAAGGATGTTTTTGAAAACATAAAAAAATACGAAGAAAACAATAGTTTGCCAGATCCGAAGGCCGACACATTAAAACTGAAAGAATTCTTTAAGGAAGTAGCGCCAAATTACGATACAGAAAGGGTTTATACCTCTGATATGAAGAAAGTTATAAAGTGGTACGAGCTGCTGAAAGCAAACAACTTCCTATCTTAATTTTTATTAGGAACACAACCATATATTCCACTGCGCCAAAGCATTTTTCCGCATCAGTATATATGTAATTTTTATTGCATAACCTTTTGAAAAAGAGCGAGAATGATTAATTTAGATATACCTGAAATTTCTGTAAAGGAAAGGATTTTCCTGCCACAGGATTTCAGCTTCAGTCAATGGGCAAACCTTGAGCCATTTTATAAAGACCTCAGTGAAAGACAGATAAATAATGTAATTGAGCTGAAAAAATGGCTGAGCGACCGTAACGAGCTGGAAAGTTTCCTGGGAGAAAATGCCGCCTGGCGTTACATCAATTATACACGTAATACGGAAGATCCGGAAATCAAGGAAAAATACCTTTTTTTCATCAACGAAATTCAGCCGAAAGTAGCGCCTTATTCAAATCAATTGGATAAAAAACTGGTTGATTCTCCATTCGTTAACGAGCTGGAAGACAAGGCCTACCAGGTTTATTTGCGCGGCGCTAAAAATGATATTAAATTATTCCGCGAAGAGAATATTCCGCTGAATGTACAAATTGAGGAAAAAGCGCAGCAATACGCTGAAATCCAGTCGCAAATGAGCATTCAGTTTCGTGGTGAGGAGTTTACCTTGCAGCAGGCTGCGAAATTTCTGAAAGAAAGTGATCGAGAAGTGCGTAAAGAGGTTTACGATAAAATTGTAGCCCGCCGCGCAAAGGATGTAGAAAAACTCGACCAACTTTTTACCGAATTGGTAGCCTTACGCCACCAGGTTGCTAAAAACGCCGGATTTGATAATTACCGCGATTATAAATTTAAAGCGCTGGGCCGATTTGATTATACGATGGAAGATGTTTTCAACTTCCATAAATCGGTTCGTGAGGAAATTGTACCACTGGCGATTCATCTATTAAAAGAAAAAGAAAAAGAACTCGGTATTTCGCCTCTGAAACCTTACGATCTGGATGCAGAACCGGAAGGCCGGAAACCGCTGGAACCTTACAAAACCAGCCGCGAATTGCTGGATAAAAGCATAGAAACATTCAGTAAACTGCATCCTGCTTTGGGCAAATATTTATCGATAATGGATGAAAAAGGTTTGCTCGACCTGGACTCGAGGAAGGGAAAAGCGCCCGGTGGTTATAATTATCCTTTAGATGAAAGCGGCGTTGCGTTCATCTTCATGAATGCATCCGGTAAGTTCCGCGATATGATCACCATGATGCACGAAGGCGGACATGCGGTACATTCATTCCTAACAAGAAACCTGCATCTTTCCGCTTTCAAACACACGCCGTCTGAAGTTGCGGAATTAGCGAGCATGAGCATGGAATTGCTGACGATGGATTACTGGGATAACTTCTTTACGGAAGAAAATGATTTAACCCGCGCTAAAAAAGAGCAGCTTGAAGGAATAATAGAAAGCTTGCCCTGGATTGCAACGGTTGATAAGTTCCAGAACTGGATCTATACGCACCCGGAACATACTGTTGAAGAGCGACATAATGCCTGGCAGGAAATCTACTTTGAATTCCACCCGGAAGGTGTAGATTTTACCGGTTACGAGCAAAACACGCGCATCGGCTGGCAGCGCCAACTCCATATTTACGAAGTTCCATTTTATTATATCGAATACGGCATCGCACAATTGGGCGCTCTGGCTGTCTGGAAAAACTACAAGGAAAATCCGGAGAAAGGCTTAGTTCATTATCTTGAAGCTTTAAAGCTTGGTTACACTCGCCCTGTTCCGGAGATTTACGAAACAGCGGGAATTAAATTCGATTTCTCGTTAAGTTATATTCAGCAATTAGCAGATTTTCTCAAAAAGGAATTAGAGGAGCTTGAGAAATGAAAATAATTTGTGTTGGCAGAAATTACGGAGCGCATGCAAAGGAATTAGGTAATGAAGTTCCGGACGAACCGGTGATTTTTCTGAAGCCTGATTCTGCGCTTTTAAAAGACAACAAACCGTTTTATTTGCCAGACTGGAGCAACGATATTCATTACGAAGCGGAACTGGTTTTTAAGGTTTCAAGAAACGGAAAATACATCAGCGAAGCGCACGCATATAAGTATGTGGAAGAAATTACTTTGGGCATAGATTTTACAGCGCGCGATATTCAGAGCAAACTAAAAAGCAAAGGTTTGCCATGGGAATTGGCCAAAGGTTTTGATGGATCGGCTGTGATTGGCAGCTTTAAAAAAATCAGCGAGTTACGAAGTAAGGATGAAATAGGATTTTCGCTGCAGAAAAATGGTGAAACGGTGCAACAAGCGGTTTCTGCGGAAATGATTTTCCCGTTGGCTAAACTCATCAGCTTTGTTTCTCGTTACATAAGTTTAAAACAGGGCGACCTCATTTTCACCGGAACGCCGCAAGGTGTAGGCCAGGTTGCTATTGGCGATGAACTTCGCGGCTTTTTAGAAAATGAAGAGGTTTTCGCTTTCAAGATAAAATAATACGTGCGTTTCTTTTTATATATTTTTCTCAGCCTATTTACATATATCACTTTCCCGAAAAATGCTTCCGGGCAGTTTCCGCATGGTTATTTCCGCTCGCCTATCAATGAAAAAATAGAGCTTTCAGGCAATTTCGGCGAGCTGCGGCCTAACCATTTTCATACAGGTATAGATATTAAGATCTGCGGTGTGGAAGGTTTGCCTATTTACGCTGCTGCCGATGGTTATGTTAGTCGCATAGGCATTTCGCCGGTTGGTTATGGTAATGTGCTTTATATTGCGCATCCCAATGGCTATACTACCGTTTACGCCCATTTATATCGCTTCGCCAATAATATATCAGGCTATGTAAGGCAGGTACAATATCAAACGCAAAGCTTTGAGCAGGATATGATGCTGGATGCCGAAAAATTTCCTGTAAAAAAAGGCGATTTGATTGGTTTTGGCGGAAACAGCGGCGGCTCGCATGGCGCGCACCTGCACTTCGAAATACGCGAAACCAAAACCGAGAAACCGGTGAACCCGCTGCTTTTCGGCTTCGATATTCCCGATAGTGTTTCGCCGGTAATTCGCTCAGTTAAAATTTATCCGCTTGAGGAAAACAGTTATCTGCAGGTTAACTTCAGCAATAAAAAAATTATAAAAGGGTTTGAAGGGCAAAGTATAAAGCTGGATGCGGTTAAAATAAAAGGCACTTATTACCTGAAAGGTGTATCATCCATAAAAGCGCAGGGCCCGATTGGGTTTGCCATACAGGCCGATGATTATATACAAGGCGTGCATAATACACTCGGCGTTTACTCGGTTGAGCTATGCCTCAACAGCCAGCGCCAGTATTTTCACCAGATGCAACGATTGGATTTTTCACTGAAAAGATTTATCAATACGCATACAGATTATACAGAAAGATCGCACAGCGGCAAATGGTACGAAAAAAGCTTTATCAGAGGCAATAACGAGCTTCCTATTTACAGCGGCCTGCAAAATAACGGCATCATTAATATTAATGGTACAGATGAATTTAAATTCGCCTATTACCTGAAAGATGCCAATGCAAACCTTTCTACCCTTGTTTTTAATGTTACGCCGGTTACCGCGCCAGTTGATTTCAGCCAGAAGCCAACGGCCAGCCATACAGAAGGAACTATAAAGATTCCATACAGCCAGGAGTACAGCTTAAGCAATGAAAATTTCAGCGTAAAAATGCCTAAAAATACGCTTTATGAGGATATTTCATGCCAGTATAATGTATTACCTAAAACACCTAAAGCGTACTCATCTGTACATGAGTTAGGCAGCCATAAAATACCTGTGCACGATTTTTACGAAATCGCCATAAAAGCCGATGAAGTGCCGCACAGGCTTGCAGAAAAAGCATTTATTGTTTCTCAAACATCGGGGTATTTGGGCGGAACAATGGAGAACGGCTGGTTAAAAACCAAGGCACGTACTTTGGGTAAGTTTTATATTATGGCCGATACCACTCCACCGGCTTTAATTCCCGGCAATATACAGGCAGCAGGCAGCAACCTCTGGAAATCAACCGGAATTCGTTTCAAAATTAGCGATAATCAAAGCGGTATAAAAAGCTATAAAGGATTTATTGACGGCAAATGGGTGCTTTTTCAGTATGATGCCAAAAGCGCTTTAATATATTATTTTTTCGATGAATTTTGCCCGCCGGGAAAACATATACTGGAAATGGAAATTACCGATAACCGTAACAACATTCGCAGGTGGAAAGCAGAATTTGTGAGATAAAAAATGAGTAATTTAGTAAATGAGTGAATATTTGGCTGGCGCATAAGAATATTCATTAAAAATAAAGCATTTTTTAAAGATTGTATATATGGAAAATTAATATTCATCAACTATCTGAATTTTAAAAATATTTACTCAATTACTCATTTACTCAATTACTCAATTACTCATTTATCAAAATATTCAATTTATAAAAACATGACAAAACCAGCAGCAGGCGAATTTGCACCGGCATTTACAGCTAAAAATCAACGTGGCGCAGATATTTCATTAAGCGATTTTATTGGTAAAAAAGTAGTGCTTTATTTTTATCCTAAAGATGATACGCCCGGCTGTACGGCACAAAGCTGCAACCTGCGCGATAATTACGATGCTTTTCTAAAGAAAGGTTATGAAGTAATAGGCGTAAGTAATGATGATGTGGACTCACACAAAAAATTCGCAGATAAATATAATTTGCCTTACAACCTGGTTGCCGATACAGATAAAAGCATAGTTGAAGCTTACGGCGTTTATGGTGAGAAAACAGTGTTCGGTAAACAAACAATGGGCATAAACCGCACTACATTTATAATAGATGAAGAAGGCAAAATTGAGAAAGTTATTGATAAAGTTGACACCAAGGAACATACTTCGCAAATTCTTTCCTAAACCATTTTTCATCCATATATTATATGGAATATTGAATTAGTTATTAAGTTGAAAGATTGTTAACTTGCAAGGTTGCTTCGCTTCGCGGTATTTTTAATTTTTAATTGAAAAGAGATTTTTTCCATATATCTGCAAGGCTAAAAATGCTTTATCCCTGCATACAGTAAGGGGTACGATAATAACTGATGTAAAAAATAGCTTAAGTTAATCTTCATTTAAATTGGTACTCATTTTATCCATCCAGGTCAAATAAGTAACCTCTTCTGTTGGTGGATTTTTATAATCAAATATCATAAATAAGGAATAAGAAGCTGTGGTACGGTAAGAGCTGTCAAAAACAAAACAAAGTACACTATCATTACCTGACCGTAAATAAAAAACTTTATTTATTCCACAGAAATCCATGAGAATATCATCTGATCCACCAAATTCTTCTCCAAATTCATAATATGATGTTAAATTCCACTTTTTAGAAATATTATTATAAAAGGCGATTGTAAAAACTTTACTATTACCTTCATTTAAAAAAATGCGAATTAATTCCTGGCTACTATCAATTTCTGCACTGGATATTGAAGTGTATAACAGCCTTTTGTTGCTAAAAGAATCAGCGGAATCCAAAGGTATTAAATAGCTTACATGTTCATTGCTTTTACTAATGCCTGCAATATTAATATCTCCATATCCTATACAATTTTCTTTTATTGTATCTGATTTTACGAGGTAAATTGAATCTTTACAATATGCAAATACTGATGATTTTGTGTCGCATGTAATTAATTCAAAACCATAATAATCTTCAGATCCGTCAATACCATATTTCTTTTTCAGCCTTTTATTGTTTTTAATATCCTGATAAAAAATTTCATTTATTGGAATATCAACAGTTAGCTTACTTTTAGCCGTATCAAAAGTTAAATCCGCTCCACCTAAAACTGAAATGCTAAAAATACGCGATGAATGATCGTTTTGCTGGGCGTCACAATATAACGAAGTAAGTAAAAATAGAAATAATATACTACGCACTATTTCGTTAAATTTTGTCAATATATCAGTTTTTTTTGGCGTGCCATAATATACAAAAAATGCTCCGGAAAGCGAACTTCACCGAAGCATTTTTAATAATAAGCATATATGGAAAATTACTTCACGGTATAACCATATTCCGCTAATATCTCGGCTTTGGTTTTCTCCAGGATATTTACATCCATTTTAATATCATCAATTGGCCTGTCAGCAGCACCTTTAGGCTGTTCTGCAATTTTAGTTGCTACATCAATGCCCTGTATTATTTGCCCGAAAACCGTGTATTGATTATTCAGGTGCGGCGTACCATTCTTATTTTCAACAATATAAAACTGCGATCCGCTGCTTGCTTTCTGTGGGTTATTGGTTCGGGCGGCACCAACTGCACCGTGTATATGTTTCAGTTCCGGTTTAATTTCGGCAGGTATGGTATAGCCCGGCCCTCCGGTACCATCGTTGTTCGGGTTATCATCTTTACTCAGGGGATCGCCGCCCTGTATCATAAAATCTTTAATTATACGATGAAAAGTTGTGCCATCAAAATAATCCTCTTTCGCCAGTTTCAGGAAATTCGCTTTATGTAAAGGCGTTTCGTTGTGCAGCCACATAATCATGGTGCCGAAAGATGTTTTTATTTCTATAACCTGCTCTTTTTGCATTATATTAACCATTTGCGAGGCAGTGTTAGATCCGCCCGCATTTTTCACTGTTAAGGTTACTGTATAGTTTCCGCCGCTATCATAGGTATGCGTAACAGTTTCGCCGCTTGCAAATTTTCCATCGCCAAAATTCCACGCAAATTCTGTTGGATTATTGGTGCTGGTACTTTTAAAAGTAACAGTTTTGCCCTCGGTAGTGTAAGTGAATGATGCTATAGGCGCTGGCATCGGATCATCTTTTTTACAGGAAACGACTGAACCAAACGATAACAAAAGCAAAAGCGAAAATAACGGTAAACGATTTATTAGTTTCATTGAAATTTTATTGAATCATCAAATATATAAAATCCGTACGTTAAATGGTTTCTGCATATATACAAATTGCCAAAAATACTTCATGTAACTTTGCGGCAAATGCCATTGATCCTAAAATCTGACTACAAAGCGCCCTTCTGGGCTCCCGGCGGACATTTACAAACCATTTTGCCGGCGCTTTTCCGGAAAATAATAAAACCAGCATTTACCAGGGGAAAAATCGATACACCGGATGGCGATATACTTCACGCCGACTGGTTGCGAAATAATAATCGTAAACTGGCCATTTTAAATCATGGGCTGGAAGGAAATTCCAGCAGCGGCTATATATTGGGTATGGCGAAAATGCTTCATGAAAATAATTTTGATGTACTTGCCTGGAACCACAGAATGTGCGCCGGAGAAATAAATTCAGCGCCGAAAATGTATCACAGCGGAAACAGCGAAGATCTGCGTGTGGTAATTAATTATATATTGAGTGAAGAAAATTACGATGATATTTACCTCGCAGGCTTTAGCATGGGCGGCAACATTACGCTTAAATATTTGGGTGAAGAAGGCGATAATATCAGCAGCAAAATTAAGCGCGCCGTGGTTTTTTCCGTACCGGTAGATCTTGGAGCAAGCGGTATAAAACTGGCAAAATTCAGCAATAAAATTTATCTGAATCGCTTCCTAAAATCATTGAAAGCTAAAGTGTTACAGAAGCAAATGCAGTACCCGGGAATTTTTACGAATCTCGATAAACTTACAAGCATAAATAATTTTCATGATTTTGACGAATTGTTTACAGCGCCGCTACATGGTTTTCAAAGTGCGGCAGATTATTATGAGAAAAGCTCATCCAAACAATTCCTAACCAGCATAAAAATACCAACTTTACTGGTAAATGCCCAAAATGATCCGTTTCTGCCAGCTGAGTGTTTCCCCTTTGAAGAAGCGGAAGCCAGCAAATATGTATTTCTAGAAGCCCCGAAAACCGGCGGGCATGTTGGCTTTTTTGAGACAAGCTTAAAGGGTATTTACTGGTCCGAAAAGCGTGCATTGCAATTTATTACCGGTAACTGATAATCGTATAACATATATATTTAACAGGAAAAATGCTTTGTATCCGCCATTGCAAACAACTGCGTTTTCTATGCGAATGGCTTATAAACACTTATTGATCATATATTAATCACATTCTCAACTTCATTCACAATTTACCATTCGCAATTCGCAATTAAATAAGACCTTTGCGGTAAAATACAGCGGTAAATGAGCAAGCGCGCAGAAGCATGGTTTCTATTAATATTACTTTCAATTATCTGGGGAAGCTCCTTTATTCTTATTAAAAAAGGGCTCGAAGTTTATAATCCATTCCAGGTTGCAAGTTTGCGAATAGCACTTGCGGCTTTATGTCTGTTACCTGTAGCTGTTTTAAATTTAACAAAAGTTCCGGTACAAAAACTTAAATATATCTTTCTGTTCGGCCTTTGTAATGCCGGGCTGCCTGCGTTCTGCTTTTCTATTGCGCAAACGCATGTTGACAGCTCAACGGCCGGTATTTTAAACGCCTTAACCCCTATTTTTACAATGATCCTCGGGGCGCTGGTTTTCAGTGTGCCTTTAACCGGGAAAAAATTCTCCGGTGTAATGATTGGTTTTTGCGGTGCATGCTTACTGGTTTTTTTTAAGAATGGCTTTGATAACCCAACTCCTGTTACCGATGTAAATTTTGGCTATACCATGCTCATTATTTTCGCAACTGTACTTTACGGTTTTAGCGGAAATATTATGAAAAATCATCTGAACGATGTACCCGGCGCTGTGATATCATCATTCTCTTACCTAATTTTCGCCATGCCGTTAACTGTTTATTTATTAGGCTTCAGTGATTTTTTCAGCAGATTGCAGGAATCGCCAAAAGGCTATACTGCACTTGGTTACATTTGTATTCTGGGAGTTATCGGTTCGGCCATTGCCATAGTACTTTTAAGCAGGTTGCTAAAAAAATCAAGCGCTTTGTTCGGCTCATTCACCACTTACCTGTTGCCATTTGTGGCCATAATGTGGGGAATTGGCATAGGCGAAAAAATTGGTGTAATTCCATTTCTTAGCTTAGGTGTAATACTTACCGGTATATTTATCTCAAATTTATCATTTAAAAAAACTGTAAAGCCCATATAGCCAAAGTGTAAAAAATACTTAATCAAAACAAAAACACGCAACAACTTTTACTTATAATATTATTTAAAATTATTACATGAAAACAGCAGAAATACATACCGCAAAAGGTGTTATGAAGGTGGAATTTTATGAAAATGAAGCGCCAAATACAGTAAAAAATTTTACCGACCTTGCTAAAAAGGGTTTTTATGATGGGCTTACATTTCACCGCGTTATACCTGATTTTGTAATACAGGGCGGCTGCCCGAATACACGCGAAGGCGCTGGCGGAATACCTGGCACCGGCGGGCCGGGTTATAAAATAGCCTGTGAAACAAATGGCGGAAAGCAATATCATGATCGTGGCGTATTATCTATGGCGCATGCGGGTAAAAACACCGGCGGCTCTCAGTTTTTTGTTTGCCACAGCCGTAACAATACAGCCCATTTAGATGGCGTACATACCTGCTTTGGTAAGGTAGTTGATGGCCTTGATGTTATTGACCAGATAAGAGCCAATGACAGGATTGAGAAAATTGTAGTACACGAGGAAGAATAATATAATTTAAGAATAGTTAATAGCTTTGCATCTTATTTTAAAAGCTCAATTTTTCTTAAACTTTAATTGTTCTGTGTGCCGCTAAAATGAGCACCATTTTCATAATTTTTACTGGAAATTAAAATAATAAAATAAAAAAGCATTTTCCGGCATTTCCATATATGGATCTGCCTGGAAAATGCTTTTTTCGTAGTAGTGGTTTACAACATATGATAGACAGAAACGGTCTTTAGAAGGCCATGGTTGTGGCTCACAGACCATAACAATTAAGTCAAATTCCGGCCTGAGAGCCAAACGGGGAGCGCAACTACTTTGTTTTGTGTCCGAATTATAGTTTTTAACATTATCATACCTTGTAAGCCACAACCTTTTTCGTTTACTGCAAGCTGGATCTAAAAAATATATAAACGAGTTGTAATAAAGATCTGGCCGGTTTCATGCAATTGGACAGTAATCGAATCAAAGAACTAAACCATTTTTAATAAAAGGTATATGGTTATTCACTGTTAATACTTTTGTAAATCCACTTATCAGGCTTATTTTTTATTTTGTCAGTAAATTGCGCATGTAGCGCTAAGGTATGCATCTATGCTTTAAGTATAAATTTTCCATTTTTAACTATCATTAAAAAAGGCCCTGCAACAATTGCAGGGCCTCTCTTTTTATGCATCAACCAATCTAATCCTAATTTACTATAAGCTTGCTGCTTAGTTTTTCGCCATTTATAATGGTAATAATGGTGTAAACACCTGGCTTTAACCTGTTACCATCTTTTGCTGTTAACTGCAGGCTGGTAAAGTTGTCTTCCATAACACTATAGTTGTCAATCATTACTCTGCCCATTACATCCACAACCTGTAAGTACATTGTTTGGCCTTTGCTGCCTGGCAGGTTAATGTTAACCGAAGTTCCAACGGCAGGGTTAGGATAAACACTCATAGATATGCTTCTCTCATTATTGTGGAAGTTGCGTATTACTATTGTTTTAGAATAATCAAACTCGCCGTTAAAGTCAGTTTGCTTAATTCTGTAGTAAGAAACGCCGCTCAGTGGATAAGCATCTGTAAAGCTGTAGTTCAATAACTGCGTGCTGTTACCAGCGCCTTTCTTAGTTCCAATTGCCTGGAACCTGATTCCGTCTGCACTACGCTCAATCGTGTAGAAATCGTTATTAACTTCCCATGCAGTAGCCCATGTCAGTTCCACTTTATTATCAGCCAGCTTACCGTTGAAAGATATAAAGTCAACCGGTAGTGGTGTACCTGGATTAACAATTGTGATTACAAAAACATGGTCGGTAGTTTTACCATTAACATCAGTTGTACGTATGCCAACGGTAGCCGCGCTTGCAACAATAGCATTAACGTTACTTACAAAAATCTGGCCTGTTCTGTTGTTAATGCTTACACCTGCAGGGAAAGCGCCAGAAGTAATTACAGCAGTATTAACACTTGTAAGGTCAAAACCATCTGCATCGCTAACAGTGGCAATGCTTTCATGCGGCGTAAACTGATAACCGGTTGGATAAGTAACGCTGCTAGGAGAATAAACTGCCTGGCAATCAACATCTACCGTAACCGTGGTTGTAAGTGCAGTGCTGCAAGCAAGTGTGGAATGAACCGCTAATACATTATATGTAACTGGTGATGTTATAGCACCTGTAACCAGGTTGATGGTTCCACCATTTCCGTTTGCCTGTGTAACTACAGCATTGTTAGAAGCATTACGAAGGAAATAAGTTACACCAAACACTGTATTTTCTACATTTATAGTAGCTGATGATCCGGAGCATACGCCTTTAGGAGCCTTAACAGGATTGTTTGCAGCAGGAGTAACTACAGAAACAGTTGGCTGGTTGCTCATAGTTGTGTTACAACTACCATTGGTTGCAATTACAACAAAAGTTGTTGTTGCGTTAATAGCACCAGTTGATAATTGGATAGTGCCGCCATTTGTGCCTGCCGCTGATGCTATCGGCGCGCTTAAGTTTGTGCTTCTGTACAAATTATATATAGTGGTTGTAGAACCTGATGCAACAACTTCTATGAAGGTACTGCCACCCTGGCAAACTTCAGTTGCAAGCGTTTGAACAGTTCTTTGAGTTGCGACAACTGTAACCGGTACAGAAGTGGCAAGTGTTGTTGTACAAGATGTTGTAGCTGCGATAACATTAAATGTAGTACTGTTAGTTAAAACACCAGTGTTTAAAGTTACGGTTGTACCCGCAACGCCTGTTTTTGTATCAATTACATTTGTACCATTTCTTAATATATAGCTCACATTAGCTTCAACGTTAGATACTGTAATACTTGCCGTGCTGTTGAAACAGATATTAGAGCTCGGACCTGTTACAGTTCTTGTACCAGGCTGTGGATTAACAGCTACACTTTGCTTTTGTGTTAGTACTGTAGAGCAACCACCCTGTGATCTTGTAGCAACAACTTCAAACTGTGTTGGGTTAACTGTAAGAGCACCTGTCGGTAAACTTATTGTAGTACCGTTACCACCATTTACCGGCGTACCTACATTTGAACCGCCTACAATTCTTAACTGGTAAGAAACGCCCGTTTCTGTACCTGCTACGTTAATATTTGTACCGTTGCCGGAACAAACTGAAGAGGTTTGTGCAGTTACAGTTAAGCCACCATTAGGATTGGTAATATTTACAGTTGCGGTACCTGCTACCTGGTTACATGCGCTTGAACCATTACCATGTTCACCTCGTACGGTATATGTTGTATTTGCAGAAATTGCACCCGTTGGGAAACCAATTGTACCGCCATCGCCAGGTATTGTTGCAATTGCCGTGGTGCTTGAACCTGCAAATAATGAGTAATTTACACCCAAAGCCGAATTAGCTACAGTAATATCTGTACTTTGGCCCGCGCATAAAGTGCCTGAAACTGCAGCAACAACCTTCTGACCATTTACATAAACTATAGCAGTACTTGTCATGGTTAGCGAGCAGCTACCACTTGTGCTGTAAGCCAATACATTATAAGTAGTGTTGTTTGTCGGGCTTACAGTAAATGATACGGTTGATCCAGACTGCGGTGATCCAACATTTGTGCTACCTGTCCTCAGCTGGTAAGTTACGCCGGTTTGCGGGCTTGCAACAGATATAGTTGTAGAGCCGCCGGTGCAGATCAATGAACTTGCTGCTGAAATAGTTCTTTGCGCAGGCTGAACATTTACTGTTACTGATGGTGCTGTTAATGTTGTTGTAGTGCACGAACCAGATGTTCTTGTCGCTATAACACTATAATTGTATGTTACAGGAGCAGTTGTAGCTGTTGGGCTTAACGCCGGGAAAGAAAGCGGTGTTACACTTGAACCTGTACCTGGAAGCGCAGAACCAACAGGAGAGCCATTTTGCTGCAGCTGGTAGTTTACGCCAAATTCAGAATTTACTACGCTGAATGTTACAGTACCACCTGAACAAATGGATGTAGCAGATGCATTAACCGTTCTGTTAGCAGGGTTGCCTAAATTAACAGTAGCCGTTGAGGTCATAATTGTTGAACAAGATGACTTGATAGCTCTTACATAGAAAGTTGTATTTGCATTTATTACACCGGTATTCAGGGTAATGGTAGAACCATTTGTGCTGCTTGTTGCAGTTGCCAATATAGTTGAGAATGCCGAGCTGTTTGATAACTGGTAAGTTGTACCTGCTTCTGAGTTAAGCACCCGGATATCTGTATTACCACCTGAACATACAATACTGTTTACAGCCTCAATGGTTTTTTGCTGCGCGTTTACAGTAATATTTACGGTTGTGGTAAGCTGGCGGCTGCATTGTGATGTAGCATTTGTAGCCAGTATATTTAAGGTAGCAGATTCAGCAAGGTTTGCAGTAAGAGTTAGTAAACCATTGTTACCTCCTAAAGCCGTGCCCACATTGGTTGTTCCGTTTCGCAACTGGTAATTTACGCCCACTTCTGAATTTGAAATATTAATGGAAACTGAAGTTCCGGAACATACCGATGCTGGAGATGGCGAAGTTGTAACGTTATTGTTATTATTCGGTAAACCAAAAACATTTACTGTTGCTGTATTACTTAATGTTGTAGAGCAGATACTTGGCGCAAGTTTCATTGCCTCTACAGAAATAGTAAGCGTAGTAACATTCGGCAACGCATTTGTTGTTATAACCAAGGTGTTTGCACCAGATAATGCAACCGCATATGAGCTAAGTGGTGTAGTGCCATTCATAAGCCTGTACAATACGCCAGCCTGCGGACCGGTTATGGTAACATCAGCAGTAAAGGTCTGGCATGCATTTGTAGATGTAACTGTAGGCGTATTCAATGGAGTTACGCATTGAATAACAACCGGGCTGGAAGCAAGGCCTTCCTGTAAACCGTTTTCTGTAGCTGTAGCTGTAAGTATGCCGCCCGGGTAGAATTTGAATGCCGGATCTAATGAATTAACAGTCCAGGTATTATTGCCACCTGAGCCGGAAACAACGGTAGCTTGACCAATATAATCACCATCAAGGAATAACCTTATTACAGTACCTGCCGGAGATGTAGATGTACCGCTAACTGATGTAGCTGATTCTAATACCGGAGCAGTAATACTAGGAATCCTTGTAGTAGCTGATGCAACGGTTACTGTATTAGATGCATCGCTTATTGTTTTATTTGGAGCAGTGGTTACTCTTGCTGTAATACCATCATTAGATGAAAAACCAAAAGTAGTACCGGTTGAGTTCAAGGTCCATACACCACCAAATACGGTAGCCGTACCAATTGCAGTACCATTTCTGTAAACAGTAACCACAGCGCCGTCAGCCTCAGTTGAAGTACCACTAACCTGCGAGGACACTGTTGTTAAGGATGTAGAAGTAATTACCGGTGCTGCTGCAACCGCAGTTATAGTTACATTGTTTGCAACGGTTACACATTCGCCGGTAGATAAGCCTCTAACTGATACAACCTGGCCAGCAGTAGCTGAAAAACCAGAGAATGACCACGCATAGCTGCCGTTTGTCAAAGTTGTAGCGGCAGTTGCCGTACCATAAGTTACATCATCTAATCTGATTATGATCGTCTGGCCTGATACATTCGTTGTGCCGGATAAAGCCGTAGTTGAGCTTACAGAAATAGTTGGTGCAGTTGAACCACTCGTACATCCGTTATTAGAATATGCTGAAGGAGCTGATTCGCACTTGCCTGGTTCGGTTGCGGTGAAATAGTAAGTGCCATCTACAACACATCTGTTGCCACTCTGGCAATTCTGGAATTTATCATTACACTTATACATATATGTACCACTTACAATAGGTCCACTCGAAATTAATTGTGGTCCTGCAGTAGTAATACGGTAAATGTTGATGGTTGCACCGGCAGGGCCGTTTACAATAATACCCTTGTCTGACGCACAATTAAGGGTTGGAGGTGTGCTACAGGTAGTTCCGCCTACAATTACAGTGTTTGAAGCCAGTGAAACAGATTCGCCTGTTGCCTGCGCGGTAGCTGTAATTTCATCACCGGCAGTAACGGTAATTCCACTCAAAGTCCAAGCACCGCCTGTTTGTACTGTTGTTGTACCTATTTGTGTACCGTTTCTGAATACTCTTATAGTTGTCCCAAATGCTTCTGTAGAAGTACCTGTAATTGAATTTGCTGTCGCTACTATTGGCGTACCAATTACAGGTGCATCAGATCTGTCAGCAGAAAAACTGTTGCCTGACTGAATACCTGATAAAGTTGTAGGCACGAAGTTATTCACAAGTGCAGTCCAGGCGGCAGCAGTATTATAATTATACAACGCATCATTTACACCGCCAATATCAGAAATAGGGCCTTCCAGTGCGCTTTTTGGGGCAATAACTGTATTGCCAACCATTCTTACTGCGGTGCTGGCAGAAAAGTTTGAAAAATGCGCGGTAATGGCGGAAATAGGAACATAAAAATCATAAAAGTAATCGTAATCGCCATTGGTCATGGTGAAAGCGATTGCTTTTTGCGAATATGCGTTATAGTTTAAAGTTGCTTTTGTAAGCGGTGTTGATCGTCCATCAACATCATTAATATCAACACCAAAATTGGTTCTTAATACAAGCTCAATCTCAAAACCAGGGTTCGCAGCTGTATAATTAGGATCTGCATTAGGGCCTGAGTTGCCAAATTTGTTATCAGTATCAATTAAAACGCTGTAACCTTTTGAGTTTGGAGACCAACGGCCCAGGCGGAAACGGAACATGAGGTTATTGTTTGCATCTACATACATAGATACAGCCTGCTCACTTGGGATATCTACAAAATCGGTAAAGCCGCCTGTCGGGCCCATGGCTAAATCGCCGCTAGGATCCTGGCTTAGTTGTGGAAGCGCTTTGTAGGGAATTTCGCTTTCAGCTACATCATTAGCGGCGAAGCCATTTTTGCTGGATGATACATACCCATCTTTGTTTGGGTCCATTACAGCCTGTCCGGCTGCTGTTGATGGCTGTGTGATAAGTCCGCGGATCTGCGCTTTGGCACCCACAGAATACATACACAACATCATAAAAAACACAACACTTTTCAGTGCACCTGTTTTTTGCCTGTTACGTGTGATTGTTGATTGCATAAGAATTTTTGAAAATTATTTACGTACAAAGCTACTTGAGGGTATTCACCTGTAAAAAGTATTGTTGCCGAAACGTAGGAATACCTTGCCGAAATGAAATAATTTACCTTCGAACCGAATTTAACTATAGCCGGAAATTTAAAAAAGGCTAAATATTTTGTTCATGATTAATTAAACAGTCGTTAAAAAACACCTGTATATTTTATTAAAACACATTAAAATAACATTAAAAGGCTTAACAAAAATTTATACAAAAAGCCTTTAGCCGCCACAAACGGCACAATCCATATATCCAAGCCTTAAAAAATACTTTACTATAAGTAAAGCCATTATTTTTCTTTTTTCTTGCTCACATATATCAATATTGTAAAAAATGGTTTCACCTATAAGTACAAAAAAAAGGCCTGCATGTAATTAGCAGGCCTTTGAGTTTAGTACTGTACTAGTTTACTTTATAATCAGCTTATCAATATAAACTATTCTGTCGAGCACTAATTGTATGGTATAAACGCCTGGTTTCAGCCTTTGTCCGTTACGGTCATATAGTTGTACACCAACATTTTCGCCTGGGGCAACCTGTGTTTCAATAATATTTTTACCCAAAATATCGGTAACATATAATCTGGCAACATTACCATGATTATGGCCTTTAAAGTTTATATAGATTTTGTTATCAGCAACCGGGTTCGGGAAGAAACTCATTGTAACAGTATGCTGGCTGCTGTTGTAATTGCGAATTACTATTGTTTTCGAGTAATCAAACTCACCGTTAAAGTCGATTTGTTTGATTCTGTAATAAGATACACCTTTTACCGGGCTATTATCTGTAAAGCTGTAGTTCATCAATACCGAGCTGTTGCCCGCGCCTTTTTTTGTACCAATTGCATTGTATTTTATACCATCCGTACTGCGTTCAACTATAAAGAAATCGTTGTTTACTTCCCATGCTGTAACCCAGCTGAGCTCAACGCGGTTTTCTACCAGTTTGCCCCTAAGTGATATAAAGTCAACCGGTAATGGCGGGCCGGGTGTATTTATCACAAGTACAAATGAGTGATCAGTTCTTTTGCCATTAACATCAGTTGTACGTATGCCAAGCGTTGCTGAGCTGGCAACAACATCGTTAGGATTTATAACATACAGCCTGCCTGTCAATCCATCCAACCCTATACCAGCCGGCAAAGTACCCGATATTAAAACTGCTGTACTTGTGTTGCTTGCATCAAATCCGTCAGCGTCAGTAACTGTTGCTATTGTTTCATCATAGTCGAAACTATAACCGGTTGCGTAAGTTTTGCTGCCAGGAGAATATGCTGCTTCACAGTCGGCCTCAATAAAAGGCGTTGTATTAAGTTGAGCTGAACAACCTGCGCTTGTATTTGTAGCAAGTATATTATAAGTTGCATCGGCAGTAATGCTTCCGGTATTAAGTGTAAGTGTAGTACCATTGCCTTCTAATGCGTTGCCAATATTAGTTGTACCTTTTCTGAGCTGATAAAATACGCCATTTTGCGAATTGCTTATAGTAATATTTACAGATTCACCATTACAAGCATTTGAGGGTGCGGTTACCGTATTATTGGTAGTTGGTGTAGCAACCGTTACAGTTGGCGTTATACTTAAATTTGTTGTACAAGTTGGCGATGCGCGATATGCAAGTACATTATAGGTTGTAGTACTGTTAATGGTACCTGTAGGAAGGCTGATGGTACTGTTATTACCTGCAACAGCGTTACCTATATTAGTGGTTCCGGTCCTCAGCTGATAGTTTACGCCTTGTTCCGATAATTCTACAAGTATATTAGTAGATCCGCCTGTGCAAACTGCGGCAGCTTCTGCAAAAACATTCTTCTGTGTAGCAGTAACCGGCACTGTAATATCTCCAAGCGCAGTGGTACAGCTTGTTGTTGTTGCAATTACATTAAAAGTTGTTGCCGTAGTTAAATTACCGGTGTTTAAAGTAATAGTAGAGCCAGATGAAGCGGACCTGCTGTCAACCATTGTTGTGCCGTTACGCAATACATAAGTTACTCCAGCTTCTGCATTTGAAACAGTAACTGTACCCGCACTGCCGCTGCAAACCGCTGCTGAAGGCCCTGTTACGGTTCTGCTTGCCGGCTGTGGGTTAATGCCAACTGATGGCTGAGTAGTTAAGGTAGTGGTACAGCCACCCGATAATCTTGTGGCAACTATACGGAATGTAGTAGCGGTTGTTAATGGGCCAGTTGGCAAAACAATTGATAAACTTGAAGAGCCATTACCGTTTACTGGCGTTCCTACCGCTGTGCCCCCACTTGTGTAAAGCTGGTATGCCACTCCTGTTTCCGAGCCGGTAACGGTAATATTTGCAGAACTGCCCGAGCAAACATTAGATGGTGCATTTACCGTTAAGCCTCCTGCTGGATTTGAAACTGTTACTGTTGGCTGCATGCTCATAGTGGTTGTGCAGGTACTGCTGCTAATACCTCTTACCGTATAAGTAGTGGTATTATTTATTGCTCCTGTTGGGAAGCTTATCATGCCGCCATCGCCTTCAATAGTGCCTACAACAGTGCTGCCATTTAATAAATCATACGTTACTCCTACTTCAGTATTATCAACTGTAATAAAAGTAGAAGCTCCAGAACAAAGCGTACTAATAGTAGCAGCAACATTTTTCTGCCCGTTTACGATAACTTTTGGCCTGGTAGTAAGCGTGGTGGAACAGCTGCCTGTATTTGCAGTTGCCAAAATATTAAATGTTGTAGTAGTACTTAATGCACCCGTTGCAAGTGTTATATTGCTGCCAGTACCGTTAACTGGGTTGCCAATATTGGTAGTTCCGCTGCGTAACTGGTAACTTACACCAGATTCTGAAGCTATGGTAATATTTGCTGAAGCGCCGTTACATATTACTGCCGTCGGGCCGGTTACTGTCCTGTCCGCCGGTTGTATGTTAACTGTAACTGTTGGGCCGCTTATTACCGTTGTACATGTGCCGGCAGTACGTGTAGCAAGCACATCGTAAGTGGTTGTACTGCCAGGGCTTACACTTGCAAGTATTAGCGGGGTGACAGTAGAGCCGGAACCGGAAACTGCAGAGCCAACATTGGTTCTGGTAGAACCGCTTACTATGCGCAATTGATAGCTTACGCCTGCCTCAGAGTTCAAAACCGAAATATTAACCGAACTTCCATTACATATTGCTGTAGCCGAGGCTTCGATAGTTCTGCTTGCCGGATTGCCAACCGTAACAGTTGCCTGCGATGCCAGGTTGGTAGTACAGCCGGATCTAGTAGCAACAACATTAAATGAGGTGGTAGCATTTATTGTTCCTGTTGGAAGTGAAATGGTGGATCCGTTGCTTGTGCTTGTTACGGCAGAACCTATGTTTGTAGTGCCATTCCTGAGCTGGTAGGTAGCGCCGCTCTCTGAATTAAGCACCTGTATGTTAGTTGAGCTGCCAGAGCATACTGTGCTGTTTACAGCAGCAACATTTTTTTCCTGTGCGTTAACTGTAATAGTTGGTGTAGTGGTAAGCACCCTGTCGCAGCCTGTTGTGCCATTCCTCGCTATAATATTATAGGTTGTATTAGCAGTCAGGTTTCCAGTAGGTAGTATAATGGTTCCGCCATTACTTGTTATAGCGTTGCCAACATTTGTTGTACCAATTCGCAGCTGATATGAAAAGCCTGAAGTGGTATTATCTACTGAAATGGTAGTTGAGCTGCCCGAGCAAATAGTAAGGTTTGCAGCCGTTACTGTTAAATTATTGGCAGGCAGGCCATAAACATTTACCGTAACTGTATTAACCAGGTTTGTGGAACAAGTGGCCGGCGGAATTTTCATAGCCTCTACGGTTAAGGTTAAGGTTGTTACATTTGGTAACACATCGGTGGTTATTGTAAGCGATGATGCCCCTGCCAGCGCCACAGCATAAGCGCTGTAATAAGTAGAACCGGACTTAAGCCTGTACATTACATCATCCTCAGGATTAAAAATGGTTACAGTAGCTGTATTATTCTGGCAGGCATTGGTAGCTGTAACATTTTGGTTAGATAAAGGCGTAACACACTGTATTACAACTGCTGTAGACTGGCTTCCCTCTGCCAGGCCTGTTTCAGTAGCGGTTGCAGTTAATCTGCCTCCCGGATATAGTTCATAAGCAGGATTTAAATTAGATACCGTAAAGTTACCGCCGGAACCAACTGTGGTTTGACCGATTAAGTCGCCATCAAGGTATAACCTGATTACTGTACCATAAGGTGAAGTTGAAGTTCCGCTTATAGTGGTTGCATTTTCGTAAACCGGACCCGTAATAGTAGGTATTCGGCTTGTTGTTGCTGCAACCGTAATACTGTTAGATGCAGGGCTGATGGTTTTATTTGTTGCAGTAGTTACCCTGGCAGTTATTATATCAGCAGCAGAAAACCCAAAACCACTTGAAGGCGCATTTAAATTAAACACTCCGCCGAAAACAGTGGCAGTACCAATTGCATTGCCATTTCTGTAAATAGTAATTACAGAACCATCGGCCTCTGTTGACGTGCCTGAAATTGTTGTGGTATTGGTTGAAATACTGGTTGTTGTAATTACAGGAGCAGCTGCAACACCGGTAATGGTGGCTGTAGCTGCACCTGTTGCGCAACCGCCGGAAACTATACCGCGCACCGAAACAGTTTGGCCGGCTGTTGCCGAAAATCCTGTGTAGGAATATGTGTAAGTAGAACCACCTGTGGTTGTTGGTGATAATGATGAAACGGTAGAACCATAGTAAACATCGTTTATACGCACCAGTATAGTTTGCCCGGCTACATTAGTTGTACCGGTAAGCGCAGTAGTTGTACTTGTTGTTATAACCGGGGTTGTGCCTGGCGTACACTGACTGTTGAAAAATGTGGAAGGGAAAGATTCGCATCGACCTTGTTCCTGTGCTGTAAAAAAATAAGTACCCGCTACAACACAATTGTTACCATTGTTACAATTACCAGGCTGTATGCTGTTATTGTTGCATTTATAAGTATAAGCATTGGTTGATGTATTGCCACTTGTATAAATAACTGTAGGGCCACTTGAAATTAGCTGAGGTCCTAAAGCAGAAAGGCGGTAAACACGAATAATTGTACCTTCAGGGGAGCCTGCAGGTGCTGTTATCACAAAACCCTTCTGGCTGCTGCAGCTAAGCGTTGGCGGAGCGCTGCAGCTTGTTCCGCCAACAACAACTTCTGCCGATGAAAGGGAAACGGACTCATTCGTAGCCTGTGCTGTGGCTGTAATTACATCTCCCTGTGCCAATGTAACACCGGTTAAGCTGAATGTATTGGTATTTGAAACTGTTGTTGTACCAATCTGTACGCCATTTCTGAAAATTCTTATGGTTGTACCTGTTGCCTCTGTAGATGTACCATTAATTGTAGTTGATGAAGCAGTAAGAGATGATGTGATTACAGGAGCATCCGACCTGTCGGCTGAAAATGATCCGCCGGTTTTTATGGTATTCAGCGTAGTTGGCACAAAGTTATTAATAAGCGCCGTCCAGGCTCTTACCGAATTATTCGCATAAGCGTTATCATCTACACCTCCCAGATCAGAAATGGGACCTTCGAGCGCACTTTTTGGCGCAATTACAGTAGTGCCAACCATTCTTATAGGGGTGCTTAAGGAAAAACCCGGGAAATGTGACGTTATAGTTGATAAGGGTATATAAAAATCGTAGAAGTAATCATAATCTCCGCAGTTTAACGAGTGCGCTACGGCCTTCTGATGGTATCCGTTATAACTTAAGGTTGTTCTAGTTAAAGGCGTCGATCTGCCATCAACATCATTTAAATCAACACCAAAATTTGTCCTGAGCACAATTTCAATTTCAAAACCAGGGTTTACCGATGTATAGTTAGGATCGGCATTTACACCTGTGTTGCCAAATCTCTGGTCGGTATCTATTAAAATACTGTAACCTTTTGAATTTGGCGACGCACCACCAAGCCTGAAACGAAACAGTAAATTATTATTAGCATCTACAAAAGTTGAAATTGCCTGCTCCGATGGCAGATCGACAAAATCTGTAAAACCACAATCGGGGCCTGGGCCCAGGTCGCTGTCCGGATCCTGGCTTAGCTGCGGAATCGCCTTGTATTGAATTTCGCTTTCGGCAATATCATTTGAGCTAAAGCCATTTCGTGTTGAAGATACATAACCGTCTCTGTTAGGGTCCAATACTGCCTGGCCGCTGCTTGTTGCCGGCTGTATAATTAAACCACGAATTTGAGCAGATACGTTTGAGGAACTTAATAACAGGATGGTAAATAATGCGAATGCAATTGTATTCGCAAATGATCTGGTTGGTTGGTTTTTGGTAATCATCTGGATTTGTTTGACTATACAAATACAAACTTCCAAAATTAAAAAACGTTTAATGTTGCAGCATATTTTATTGAACTTAAAGCATTTTTAACGTTTACTATATATGCAATTCATGTTAAAATATTTCAAAATAAATTTATTTTGTTTAATCCGAATATGCATACTTTTATATATTAATTAAAGTGAAGAATTATTTCATGCCTTAAACGAAAAGTAAAAATTAAGGCGTTGAAATTTTTTTTTCAGATTAAAAAAATCTTTCAATTCAATCACTATGTATTTGCATATATGCATACTTCAAAAAATAGTTTTTGATTATTTTGTAATTGAATAATATTTGATAAAACAGGTTGAATTAACATATATTGCATTGCCAAAAAATGCTTTGTTATTTACATACAAAAAAAATCCCGGACAGTTTTGCCCGGGATTTTTTGAAACCTGTTTATACCTGCTATTTAACCATAATTTTCTCTGAATATAAGTTATTACCAGTTTGTATTTGTATTGTATATATTCCTGCATTTAAAACGCCATCCTTGTTTTTCAGGTTTAACGAAGTATTGCGGCTTATTACTTCACTCTGTTGAAAAACAAGTTGCCCGAGCATATTATATAAGTATATATTGCAGATGTCATCTTCATAACCATCTGACTGCACATTTATTATACCGTTTACTACCGGGTTCGGATAGATGACAAAAGCCGGTTTATTGTTTTCAGCCGTATAGTTGCGAATGGTGATGGTTTTTGAAAAATCGAGTTCGCCGTTAAAATCTGTCTGCTTAATCCTGTAGTATGATAAGCCTTTTAGCGGAGCAAGATCGTTGTACGAATAATTATTCAGCCGGCTGCTGTTCCCTGCTCCTTTCTGCCTGCCAATTTCATTAAAATTTATACCATCAGCACTTCGTTCTATTGTAAAATAATCATTATTCACTTCCCATGCAGTTACCCATTTCAGCTCGATTATGCCGTTAGCCAGGAAACCGTTAAACGAAATAAAATCTACTGGCAGCGGTGCGCCAGGATTATTAACCGTTATTGCTAACGAGTGGCTTGTGGTATTACCGTTTCGGTCAGTAGTTCGCACTACAAAGCTTTCAGATCCTGCCACAACCGCACTTGCATTATTAATATATATCCTGCCATTTGCAGCATTTAGCCTGAAACCAGCAGGCAGGCTACCCGAAGTAATCTGCGCATTTGTACCGGATGTATTAAATCCATCGGCATCGTTTACAGTAAATACTGTTTCGTTATTTGAAAACTGGTATCCTTCTTCAAAAGTTACGCTTTGGGTATTATAGATTGCTTCTACGTCAACAATTACTTCTTTGCTCCCGGTTAGCATAATCTTACAGGTTTCACCAATTTTTTCGGCCTTTACATATAAATCGGTACTGCTGGTTAAGGTATCACTTGTTAATGTAATGTTTCCGTTATTTCCTGCCATTGAGTTTCCTAGCAGCTGAGTTCCATCGCTATTGGTAAGTGAATAAACAACTCCAGTTTGTGATGCAGAAACCGTCACAGTAACAGCACCCGGTTCATCTAAAACTGCTTTTGCGTTACCCCATGTTTTAACATCCGGCTGTGAGCAACCTACAATAATTGAGTTGGAAAGCGGCCCGGCAGTACTAGCTCCTGATCTGAAAGCTCTGGCATTCAAAACACCACCGCTGAATAAATAATCGTGGCTGGTAACAAGGCTGCCTAATACATTGCTGGTAAAATTTACCGTACCGCTTGCATTTGTTGTTGCGGTAAAAGTATCTATGGCGAAATCATCTTCATATAATATAATAGTATATTGTGTGGATGGAATCGCATTGGTAAGCTGCCCGCTGACAGATGTTGCACCCGCGTTATAAGCTCCTGTTAGTCCAGGTATTACAGTTTCCGCAGCCGGTTGTACTGTAACAGTATTTGAATTACCGCTTACTGTTTTACCGGTTGCCGTTGCCGTTGCGTAAATAGTTGTTCCGGAAGCTACGGCGCTTGTTGTAAATGTCCAGCTGCCATCGCTCTGTACAGTTACAGTAGTAGCCTGTAAAACATTGTTAATATAAATACGAATTATTGTACCGTCCGGCTCAACAGATGAACCGCTGATTACCGTTGCGCCGGCAATTATACCACCGTTTACAACAGGCGCTTTTGAAACCGTAGTAACAACTGTTGCTGAAGCGGATAAGGACCTGCAGTAGGTTGAGCCCGGTGTTTTTGCTCTAACCAGTATTACATCATTAACGGCAAGTGTTAAACCGCTAACGCTCCAGCTTGTACTTGTTGTTGCAAATGCCCTGGTAAGCACATTATTATGGAAGAAAAACACCGAATCGCCGGCTGTAGCTACCGTTCCGCTAACAGATGTGTTTGCGTTATATAACGGTCCGGTAATGGTTGGCGTTGATGTTTGTGTGATTGTTACTGTACAGTTTCCCGCATTTGCGCTCTGGCAATATGGATCGGACAAGGCAGATTCGCAATTTGTGCCTACAGTTTGTGTAACCTGCCAGGTTCCGCATAAAACAAGGTTGTTGCCCGTGCCCGGAAAAGCATAAACCCAGGTAGTATTTGTAACTGTAGCATTAGCATAAAATACTCCGTTGCGATACAACCTAACAACCGCGCCACTTGCGCATGTTCCAGTTAATTCCTTATTATTTTTTTGCTGAAGCGGTACTGCTAAAGTCGCAGAAATTGTTCCCGTACAGCTTCTTACAAAAATTACATTTGAGTTTTCCGATTCGGATTTACCGGTTTCGGTTAATGTAGCGTAAACGTTATCGCCGCCGGAAAACGCTGTACAACCCGATAAATTGTATGTGCCGCCTGCATTAACGGTGGTGCTGCAAACTGGTGTTGCATTGCCGGACTTGTAAATTTTAATAATGCCTGCTGTACCAACTGTTACCGAAGCAGATGTTGCGCCTGGAGAAATTGGCCCGTTAAGCACCGGTATATTCAGGCTCCTGTCCGCACCAAAACCAGCGTTTATGTTAGATACAGAAACCGGATAAACATTTGCTATGGCAGCCGACCAGGCAAGGTCAGCATTTGCGTATTTCCTGTCATCAATACCCTGGATATCGGATATCGGGCCCTGCAGAACGCTTTTTGGTGCAATTACTGTATTGGCCACCATCCTCAGCGGCGTGGATGAAGTTACCTGCGGAAAAGTACTATTAATACTGGTAAGCGATGAGAACGGAACGTAAAAATCGTAGAAATACTTGTTGTCGCATCCTCCGTTATATATGTTTTTGGCAATGGCTTTCTGGCAGTATTCAAGGTATGGGAAAGATGCTACAGGCGTTGCATTCGCGCCCGGTACAATTCCATCAACATTATAAACATCAACAGCAAAATTGGTACGCAAAACAACCTCTATTTCAAAGCCCGGATTACCAGATAAATAATTCGGATCGGCATTTGCGCCATAAGCGCCCATGCGCTGGTCGGTATCAATTAAAATACTATAACCCTTGCTGTTATTGGCCGTACCTGCCAGCCTGAAACGGAACAATAAGAAATCATTTGCCGTACCCGGATTATCTCTGAAATAAACACCGGCTGCGTATTCGGTTCCGTCATCCACAAAATCTGTAAACCCACAGTTCGGGCCCGTTTTTAAGTCGGCTTTCGGTTCAAACTCCAGTTGCGGAATGGGCACATACGGAATTTCGCTTTCCTGTATATCACTCTCAGTGAAACCACGGTTGTTCGTTGAAATATAACCATCGCCGTTAGGATCTAAAACAGCGCGGCCGGAAGCACTTGAGCTGGGCTGATAGATTAAGCCCGATGTTTGCGCGACTACCAGTTGCGGTAAACTAAACATTAGCATTGTAAGCGCCAGTAAGAGTCTAAACCTGCTTCGGCCCGATGAAAAAAAGTTAAAAGATTGTTTTTTACCTGCAAATGCGTAAGCAGCATGCAGCAAACCGGCAAATAACCCTGAGACAGAGTTTTTCCCTGATAAAAATTTCCCTACCATGAATTTTTGTTTTTATGTGTGAGTTTCTTTGATTGTTATCGCAAAACTTTGAAGCAAATACAGTTACCCCTAACTATTATTACTACACATACAAAATTATTATATGTAATTTTTTTGTTTAACGCATATT
>DAIUCM010000034.1:0-29811 GCA_036846145.1 Bacteroidota bacterium | reverse complement strand
GCGCTTGTTTATGTGCTTTCGCCGGTAATAATTCTGCATCTTTTACCTTTAAAACACAGAAACGGAAAAGGTTACCAGCAGCTGCTGAAATGGCTGTTTGTTGTACCGCTGGCATTTTGCGTTGCACTCAATTTAATCGATTGCGAATATTACAAGTTCTCCGGCAAACGTACCGGCGCCGATTTGTTTACGGCGCAGAATGATATTGATGTTGTATGGTTCAATTATGTTTCCGATTACTGGTTCCTGGTTTTGATATTTATCATTTTTACCTGGCTGATCATAAAATACTACCCGGCATTAAAACATACTGAAAAAGAACCTTATACCGCAAAGAGCTATTTTTTACAAACCGTATATATGGCGATATTGCTTGGTGCCGCTTTTTTAGGCGCGCGTGGCGGCATTGGCCTGCGGCCCATCCGCCCGTTCGATGCGGCGCGTTTCGTCTCATCACGGCTTGTACCATTAACATTAAATACGCCTTTCCAGGTAATAGGAACCTTACAGGGCCAGTATGTTCCCGTGCCGGATTATATGCCGCTTAAAGAAGCTGAAAAACTTTTGCCGCTGGTAAAACAATATGCAGGTAATGAAGCAACAATACGTAAAAACATTGTAATAATAATCCTGGAAAGCTTTGGGAAGGAATATGTTGGCTATTTTAATAACGGCAAAGGCTATACGCCATTTTTAGATTCACTTTGCGGTAAGAGCCTTTTATTCACACAAGCTTACGCCAACGGCAAGCGATCATCAGATGCGGTTCCGGCAATTTTGGCCAGCCTGCCCTCTTTGCTGGATATGCCGTATATAAATTCTGTTTACAGCGACTCACGCATACATACACTTGGGTATTATCTTCAGCAAAATGGCTACTACAGCGCGTTTTTCCATGGCGCGCGCAATGGCAGCATGGGCTTCGATAATTTCCTTGAAATTGCCGGCAACGGCGATTATTTCGGTCTTACAGAATATCCGGACAAAGCAGATTTTGATGGCAGCTGGGGCATTTTTGATGAGCCGTACCTGAAATATATGGCGCAAACACTAAACAGTAAAAAGCAACCATTTTGCGCCGCAACGTTTACCATTTCATCGCACCACCCATACCCTACTCCACCGCAGCACAAAGGCCGTTTCCCCGATGGTACGTTGCCGATACATAAAGGCATTCGCTACGCAGATTACTCGCTCGAGCAGTTTTTCATATATGCATCGGCCCAAAAATGGTTCAATAACACATTGTTTGTAATTACGGCCGATCACAGCGCCGAAAATGAGACCCCAAAATACCAGGCTACAGCGGGCAAATACGCCATTCCTTTACTTTTTTATATACCCGATGGATCGCTGAGTGGTACAATTGACAAGCCGGTTTCGCATGTTGATATTATGCCGACATTGCTCGATTTTCTTAAATACAATAAACCTTTTTTTAGTTTCGGCAAAAGCGCGTTCAGCACCGAAAGCAAGCCAGGCGCCATACATTTTGAAAACGGGATTTATCAGTATATTAAAGATTCTACCATAATGTATTTTGATGGTACAGCAAGCCAGGGTATGTACATTTATAAAAACGATTCTTTACTGCAGCATAACATCCTGCAACAAAATAAAAACCTTGCGGCCGCGCAGGAAACAGAAATAAAAGCGATATTGCAGCAATTTTACAAGAGGCTAAACGGAAACGGCTTTTTACCCTAAAGAAGCAATAATTATATACAATTCTGAAAAACAGTTATTTGTACCACTATTTAACAAAGATGTGTCTGCAGGCTCTTTTACTTAATGTATCTGCGCTTACCTACTTTTTATCCCAGTATTCGTAAACTACGCGCTCCTTACGGTAAAAGCCGTGCGAATATTCGTAAACTGTTTCTGTGAGGTGCCCATATGCATCGTATGTGTTACGTACAGTTACCTCAATATCGCCTTTGCCGCGTGCAGTCTGGTATTGAGTAATTTCGCCAAATTCGTTATAAACATTAAATTGCCTGCTGGCCAGTACAAATGAGCCTTCGTTGACAGAATCAGGCTCATAAAAGATCTCTACAATTTTATTGTCAAGCGTATCGTAAATATATTCCTCAAGCGCCAGGGGATAACCTTCTTCAAGGCTTAGTTTGCTGATGAGCCTGTTATTATCATCATACGAATATTTATAGTGCTGTAAAGTGCTGGTATCGCGGTTATTGGTAGTTTCCCTGTAAAAGCCCTCCTGCATTTTCCCGTCTTTATCATAAGTATTGGGGTAAAGCCTCGATATTACAAATTTCCCGTCTTCGTACCAGTCCCATTTCACAACATTTCCCTCATCATCAAAAGTATATTCGTGCCTGCCGCTGCTTCCGTCGGCACGTTTCCAGTCGGTAGCAATTACTTTCCCATCGCGGTTGTAGGTGTTTTCTTCAATGTCCATGCTTCCGTCGGCGTAGCGGGTTTGGGCTTTTACAGGCTTCCCATCGCTATTGTTGGTGTATTGCACTTCATACTCCAGCCCGCCGCCGGGTGAAAATTTCTGCAGTTTAATTTTATAGCCATTGCGGTCAAATTCTTCTACCTGCAGTAAAGTATCGGCACCTGTACGCGATGAAACACCATATTTTTTAACAGATTTTACACCCGGCGACTGCGGCCTCTCTTTATGATGCGGATTGCGTTCATCTGCTTTCCGGCGCGCCTTTTTGCATGATTCAAAAGCGCCTGCCACAAGTACAAGCAGCAGTATTATTTTAACTGAAAATTTTGCCATATGTAATGATAACGAAAACTGCCGCAAAAATATATACCCGGTTCAATTTTTTACCGGGTGCAACGATTTATAATTACAGCCGAATAAAATTTTACTGTACAAAATATTAACACTGGCGGTTTCTGTAAATAATATAGCGTTCGTACCTTTGTTAAATGAAAATATCTGTACGTTTTGCAGGCCTTTTAAGTATTTTTTCCCTGCTGCATATATGCGCTTCCGCGCAAATGCTTGTCCCCTCGAAATCATCTATAGATTTTGGCAATGTTTATACCCATGAGCTTGACAGTGAAATAGTAACGCTGCACAACCCGCACGATTTCGCCATCAATATTCTTGAAATTCACCTTTTCGACTCGGCGTTTTCAACACCAAACACGCAGTTTTATGTAGCCGGCCACGGCTCGTATGAGCTGAAAATATACTTCCGCCCAACACAAAATGTAAAATACAAATCGGGACTTATAATACTGAACAATGGCAGGCAGGGCAACCTTGCGCTCAATTTAACAGGCCAGGGCAAATACAGAGATACGTATTACAGCGCAACCGAAAACCTTTGGGAAGAAGACTTAAAAGCAGCGCTAAAAACCCTGCTGGCTAAAAATTACACTCAGCTGGGTTACGATAATGCCCGCAACCGCATGTTTATGGATATTGATAACCAGAAAGTTAATGGCTTAGGCGCTAATACCAATACGCTGGAGTGCGTTTATACCGGCCGTAAAATAACTGGCTACAGCAGCCGTTCCGATGCGCAAACCAGCGGCAAGTTCAACACCGAGCATACATTTCCGCAAAGCTTTTTCAGCGAAAGAGAGCCGATGAAATCGGATCTTCATCACCTTTTTCCTACTGATGAAACGGCCAATACGCGCCGCAGCAACTACCCTTTTGGCGAAGTAAGCAACCCAACCTGGCAGGAAGGCGGCTCCAAGGGCAGAACCGGGTTATTTGAGCCGCGGGATGAGCACAAAGGCAACGCCGCACGCGCATTGTTTTATTTTGTTACGCGGTATGAAGATTACGGCGGGCATGTAAAAGTGCAGGAAGAAACTTTACGCCGATGGATGTTTACAGATACGGTTGATGCAGCTGAGCGCCAGCGCAATAACGATATTTTCAGCTATCAGAAGAACCGTAATCCGTTTATTGATCATCCAGAGTTTTTACAGCGCATCAGCAGCCTTACGAGCACTTATGTTGAGCAGGCTGATTTTTCCGTGGCCACGCCGTCACTTAAAATTTCTTTCGGCCGCGTTGATGTCGGCGATTCCGTAGTGTATAATTTTCCCCTGGCAGCAACAGGTAACAGGCCAATCCGCGCGTACGATGTAAAATTCACAAACAGTGCTAATTACAGGGTTATAAAAGGGCAGGATACCGTGTTACCCGGCGAAAGCGGCTATATAACTTTTGTTTATAAGCCAACTGCCGATATTGAAACGCGTATTGATACCATGAGCTTTATGCTGACCTTAAAAGGTAACGAGGAAATAAAAGTGCCGATTAGCCTCGATGCAACAGTTGGAATTAAAACTTATAGCAGAAAAGAGCCTGAGCCTATGATATACCCGAACCCGGTTAACGAAATGCTATATATTACCTTGCCGGAAAATACCTTGCAGCATACAGAGATATATAATATACTTGGCGAAAAAGTACTTGAAAAGCAGGGCGCAGCAACGCAGATAAGCACTGCCGGCCTGCCAAAAGGCATTTATATTTTAAAAGTAAAAGCCGGGCAAAAAATTTACAGCCGAAAAATAATTAAGCAATAAGCCTGAAATATAGCATAATAAACTGCCTGCTGAACACATTTCAGCAGGCTGTTTTATTTTACAACCTTATTCAGCTTTTCCTGGAAACCGGCTAATCCCAGGCTTCCGCCACTATTAATTATCAGGCTGTTTCCCTGCAGGTTATTTTGCTGTATGATTTTTCGCGCTGTATAAAAATGTTTAGCGGTATAAACCGGCTCAGCCAAAATACCTTCACTGAGTGCAATATTTTTCACTTCCTCCAGCACCTGCGTAGTTATTGAACCGAATGATGGCGCAAGCAGCGACCTCGAAAAATAAATATTCCCACCAAAGTATTTTTCAGGAAGATTATATATGCCGGCAGCTGCTTTTATAAGTTTTTTATACTGTTGTGTGAACTCAGCTTCGGTTCCTGCAATCAGCGTTATATAAACAGATCTATATGCTGAGCCGGCCAGCGCCAGCCCGTATAACAACCCAATAGCTGCTGTACCGGAGCCGCTGTCGATAAATATATTGTTAAATATAGTTTCTTCCATGGCTTCATACTGTAAAATATCATCCGCCAAAGTAATGGCGCCGGGCAATGCCTGCGGTACAGCGCAACCTTCTTCCACCACAAAAACATTTTTACCATGCAGCTGGTACTCATTTGAAGCATAATTTTTTGCAAGCTCATTTACATTTTTCCAGTCCTCGCGTTTAACCCATATTGCAGCGGCCATATCATACAATAAATGCATCCACAGCAGGTTTCCTCTTTTGTCGGCTTCGTTGCTTTCCAGCAACATTAGGCTGGCCTTCACATTATTTTCGTTCAGCAGCTGAAGCAGGCCGGCAACATTATTACTCTGTGCGCTGCCAATAATAAGTATCTCATCGAAATTATTTTGTGAGATATACGGCAGCAGGCTGGCGAATTTGCGGTATTTGGAACCGGTTATGCCGGAGCTAAGCTCATCATCGCGCTTAACAAAAACATTATCCCGGCCAAAACTTTTTAGCTTGTGTATTCTGCTTTGTAAAATAAAATGGCTGTGTAAATGCATAAGGTAATTGCGGCATATCTTTTAACACATGTGGAAACAAAATTACTATGATTTGGAATGTTAAAATAGCGCTAACTTGCCGCCCGGTATGAAAAAAAGCTTAGGTATAATTGGCTGCGGCAGCGTAGTGCAGTTTGTGTATGTTCATATTATTGGCGGCTGGCAGCAAATCGATAAAATATATGTGTATGATATTGATCCGGAACAATCGCAAAGAGTGGCGCTTACACTCGGCGCAACTGTTTCCGGGCTCGAAAACCTCATTAGTAAATCGGATGTAATTATCATAACAGCTCCGCCGCACACGCATTATAATTTGCTTTTACAGTGCCTGCATGCCGGCAAAACAGTGATCTGCGAAAAACCTTTTCTTTTCCATATAAGCGAGGCTGAAAAAATAGTTACTGAAGCTGAGCAGAACAATGTACAGCTGTTTGTTGCCCATATGCGCCGCGTACTGCCTGCCATAAACCTGGCGAAACAAATGTACGAAAGCCGTGTATTAGGCAACTTACTTGAGATACAGATTTTCGAGGGAATGCGGTTCGCTTACCACACACAGTCGGGCTACGAAGTTAAAAATGAGTATGGCGGTGTATTGCTCGATACAGGATCTCACGCGCTGGATGCGGCAATGTATATTACCGGCCTCGATGAAAAGGAAATTACAGTACAACAGGCAATTGTAAAGAGAGATAAAAAGGAGCCTTCGCATAATTTTGAAGCATTATTTACAATGAAAACGTTGAGCGAAGAAATTCCGGTAAAGCTTAAACTTTCACGTAAGCAGGCGCTTTCCAATAAAATAAATTTAATGGCCGAACATGGCATTGTTGAAGTTCCGCTGGACCTGGATAACTGCATTAGGCTGAGCCAAAAAAGTAAAAAGGCCTTTGTAGCGCACGCGCCGTACCAGGTTAGCAGCTACCAGCAAGCCATGGCCATGCAGTATAATATTATTTTCGATGATACAAAAAATGGCATTTTCCGCGCTGAAAGATTTATAGGTTTAACCGGCGTTTTAGAAAAACTACTTTCCGCATAATATGGCGAATATTGCAATAATTGGAGCTGCAGGTTATTTAGGCAGCATACTTGTGGAAACACTTAGCCGAAACGGGCATAAAGTAACAGCCATAACACGCCCGAATGGCGAAATTATACTTCACCAGGCAGGTGTAAGGATAGTGTATTTACACTCCGCACGCAAAACACCTGAGAAATTTGATGTGATAGTGAACCTGGCCTATGCGACATCCAGCGTGCAACGGCTTATCAAAAAAGAGAATAAAGATATTATAGCGCTGATAAAGCAATATGCGCGGCCCGATACCAAAATTATTCATACAAGCACGCTGGCGGTATTTGGTTTTGGGCTTGATAAAGAAATAAAGACTGAACGTATAAAAAACCGGGCCGATTACGCGTATATCGTTTCTAAAATTGGCATGGAAAACCTGCTGCTGAAAAACTTTCCGCAACATAACTTAAGCATTTTACGGCTTGGTAATATATGGGGGCCGGCTTCCGCATCGTGGACGGTAAAGCTGCTGAACAACCTGTTGTACGAAAAACCGGTTGCGGCAGATGCTTTCGGCTACAGCAATATTACCGATGTACACAATACCGCAGATTATATTCGTTTTCTTATTGAAAATAATGATAATATTACAGCCGGCACAAATTTTTATCACCTTGCTGAATTGGGAAATTATAACTGGGAGCATTGGGTTGGCGCGCTGGCCGCCAAAATTAACGCCACACCGGTATTAACAGGTAATTCGCTTACATACCATAAAAATATTACTAACGATTTTTCTGCGCTTACGCATTATTTTTCGCCATCGCCTTTTTTATTCAGCGCCTTGCAAACGCGTTTTCTTGCCTTCTACCTCCGCGATTTTATATCGAGCCTGCCACGGGCTGTTAAAAAACCTTTTAATACGCTGCCGGTGCGGCACAGTGTAAGTAACGATTTTGTTTTCCTGACAGTTATGAGCAGCAACATCCATTTCGAGAATAAAACAAATGCCGCATGGCAGCCGCCGGTTGATGCCGGGAAATCGCTGCAGCTTGTATTTAACTGGATGAAGGAAGCAGGTTACCTGATGAACGATGATTTTTAGCGTATAGTAGAAACGGAAAAAATTAAAAAGCCGGCGACAAATAATATGCCGCCGGCTTTTCCTCACACCATAAAAAAACTAATCTTATCTGGCAGGGTCCATTTTATTGGTCTGCTCCTCTACCTTTTGCTCAATTTTAGAATCCACTCTCGCAGTTTTTGCAATAGCGGCATATTCTACTTTAAGCTTGGCAATGGCCAGGTTATCTTTTGAAGAGAGATCTTTACCTTCGAACTGGTTTTTCATCGCGTCCAGCTTTTCGTACCATGCTTTCACGGCATCCCAGTCATCGGGCGTATAAGATTCTCTGTTTGCTTTTACATTATTTACAAGTTTCTCGTAATAAGAGCGAATGTTTTTTCCGTTTACGTTACTTAAGTCGGCAGTTGCTTCCGCACCAAAAATTTTGGTACGCAGCGCTGTCTGGCTGGCTTCCCTGTTAACGGTCATTTTCTGCTCACGCGCAGTCATGTAATCGCCTTTTACCCTGTCGTAACGTGTACGTATATCATCTATTTTTTTACGGCCGGCCTCATCCATTTTATCGTAAGAGGCATCCATCTCGGCACGCATCGGCTCATATTCTCTGTCCACATTTGTCCAGTAAGCGGTATCGGTATCCCATTTATCGCGCTCACCTTCTATACGTGTTACAAAATTGTTATAGTTATCTGTATTGTCTGTTCGGTTATTATCTCCGCAGGCCGTAAAAAACAGGCTTGTAGCGAAGAAACCTAAAAACAAGCTATTTCTGATAATTAGTTTCATGGTTCCTGTATGGAATTTTATTGTTTGATTGCACTATAACCTTGCGTATTTAAAATTGTTTAATAAAAAATGTAGAATTTTTTGCTCGCATATATTCAGCTGCTTAAAAATACCTTGCTTAAATAATTGTTACTTTGCGTTTATTATTTTTTATGATGCACAATTCGGCCGAATATTTTATAAAGCAGCTAAATTTACAGCCACATCCCGAAGGCGGATTTTTCCGTGAAACTTACCGTTCGGCAGAAATTATTGAGCAAGATGCGCTGCCTGGGAGATTTAATGGTGCGAGAAATTTTTCAACTGCCATATACTTTTTGCTGGAAAACGGGCAGTTCTCAGCCCTGCATCGTATTGCCGCCGATGAGTTGTGGCATTTTTACGCCGGCAGCACGTTAACCGTTACCGTTATACATGCCAATGGCCTATTGGAAGAAATAAAGCTTGGCACCAACCTGCCTAACGGGGAAGTGCCGCAGGCCGTTGTACCGGCAGGCGCGTGGTTCGGCGCAAGTGTAAAAGCAAAAAATACATTTGCGCTGGTGGGCTGCACTGTTGCGCCAGGTTTCAATTTTGCCGATTTTGAAATGCCGCCACGCCAATATTTGCTGGAACAATTTCCGCAGCACAGCGATATTATTCAGGCATTAACACGCAGCTAAAGCATTTTCCGCCACAAACATATATATAACAGATAACATGAATTTCCCATTACCGGTAGTTTCCAGCGCAATTATGCTTTTTGTTTTAACATTTATGCTCTGGCACGCATACCGGAAAAAATTCAGCAGCATAAGTTCGTGGCTATTGTTCTTTTCAGGTTCGGCACTGGTTTTTACCTTTATATTTTTCGCGGGTACCTGGGCGTTCCTCAGCATGCATTTGCGCTGGCTGTTCCTGGCTTTGTACGTGGCTGGCGTTGCTATCTCGTTTATAAACCACCGTAAAATGCCCTTTAACAGCAAATTGCCAAAAAGCGTGTGGTTTACTGTAAGCCGCGTTTTTGTATTGCTTATTGGTGCGTTCCTGGTATATATGTATATAGATAGCAGGCAGTACAGCGGGCAGGCAGTTTCGCTCGATTTCCCTTTTAAAAATGGCACTTTTTATATGATGCAGGGCGGTAGCAACCGCTTATCTAATCTTTTTCACAGCACTTTCAGCAAACATGGTTACGGCTACGCTATGGATATTGCCGAGCTGAACACATTCGGCAACCGGGCAAAAGGCATTTACAGCGATAAATTAACCGATTACGAGATCTATAACGATACTATTTACAGCCCTGGCGAAGGTAAAATTATAAAGCTGGTTGACGGCGTGCACGATAATGCGCCGGGAACACTGAATACCAAGCAGGTACATGGCAACCATATTGTTATACAAAATAAAAACTATGTAATATTTATGGCGCACCTGAAAAAAGGCAGCTACCTGGTTAAGCAGGGCCAGGTTGTAAAAAGAGGTCAGCCACTGGCCTTGCTTGGCAATGCCGGCTTTACGGTTGAACCGCATTTACATTTGAACATAATTGAAGATTACGACACGCTTACTGCCAGGGGAAAATCAATACCCGCGCTTTTCAACGGCCGGTTTTATACATTAAATGATATTATAAGAAACTGATTTTAAGCCAGCCTGGCTGTATTTTTAATAGCATCGAGCAATAAATACTGCATGTGCTTCCACCTGGCTTTGTCATTATCGAGTATATATTGCTGGTTAAACTCTATCTCAATACCAGCGTACTTATCACCTGTGAAGAGCCGGCGCAAATGTGTTGTAAAGCCATCATCTGTACCTAAGTACGGGTAATTGAATTTCACGGCAAGCTTGGAATCTTTTTCCAGTAAAGCAGCTTTTAAAGCCTTGCAAAACTCATATTCTGCTTCGCGCGCTTCATCAAACAGAAAGCTTATATCCATTTCTCTTATCCTACCATTCAGCACCGGTGTAAGGCTATGTACCGAAAGGTGAAGTACATTCTTATCGCTATATATAAGATGCTCCAAAAATGCTTCAGCCTGCCGGCGGAATGGCATATAGTATTCCTCTATAATAACCTGTTTTTCTTTATCGGGAAGCCCGCTGGTATATTCTGAGAAATGATCCTTAAAGCCGATGCTCCGGTTTGCTTCAACCAGTAAACGGCAGGTTTCCGTATAAAATAACGGAGCCTGTAAACCGTCAGCTAAATATCTTGCTGCCTCCAATGCGCCGGGATCCCAGCCGCGGTGGCTATTAATAAGCTCTTCCTTACCTTCAAAAAGATATAAATACGCTGGCGGAATGTGGTTGCCGGCATGCTCACACGTTATGACTATTGCATCAAACACCGGGCGTAAACATTTTATTTTCTGCCAGGCATTCGCACAAACGGTTATACACATTATGCAAGCTCTGCGGCGCGAAATCGGTTTTTAAAGCAGCCATTATTCGGGTAGAAAGTGTTCCGCTGTCGATGATAAACTCTAGCGTTTCTTTCCATTGTGCATTTTCGATAACCATCAGCTCTTTTACCAGGTAAGCCCAAAGGTCCTTCGCAGTTAATTCATTGCCGCTTAAGCCAAAAAGCTGTAAATAACTTGCATCATGAATACTTGCTTTTTCACCAACACGAATACAATCTAAAAGTATGTAAGCCAGGTCTTCCTCTTTCTGGTTTTTCTGATCATCCAATGGGCTCCATTTTTCGCTCACCAGAGCTTTTAAAACTTCCACAACTAAAGCTGCAATGGCAAGATCGGCCTTCGGACATTCCTGTAAATCAATTAATCTTATCTCAATTGTATTCCTGTCGAAACGGGCAATGGCGCCGCGGCTGTTGAGCCATTCGTCCTGCAGAATACCATCCGGATCATAAGGCTCAATATCTTTATATAACGGGATAAAAATGTGGTTGTAATATTCTTCTTTAGAGAAAACTGCTTCCGGAATTACTTTGCCCGCAATGCTTGGCACTTTTGCCTGGTTGTGCCTGTAAACTTCCAACCGCTGATCGTGGCAATCGGCTTTCTTCCCTTCCACAATTGGCGAGGATGCAGCAATAGAAGGCAAAATCGGCAATATTAACCTTACTGCGGCATGTAGTTTTCCAAATTCTTCATCATCTTTAAACGGAAGATTTATATGCATGCTTTGCAGGTTGGCCCAGCCATGTCCGCGGCAATCGAAAATGCGGTTATAAGCATCATAAATTGGACTATTATCATGCGGCCAAAGTTTCATTTCTTCATACGGATTCATCCATGGATGCATGGCGGTCGGCATAAGTTTTCCGCCCATGTTTTGCAGAATTTCGTTGATATGTTTTACCTGCGCATGGAATCTTTCCGGCAAGTGGAGCAGCTCTTTGCTTGGTCCGTTGGTTTTTACTTCGATTACATGCAGCACAAGCTCGTTGCTCCAGCCCATGTCGTCCAGTTCTGCATCGCCGGTAATTTCGCCGGTAACTTGTTCTATAACTTTATCTGTAACAGGCATTACCGCCAGCGAATCCTGCTTTACGATCATGTATTCCAGCTCAATGCCGTAGCCTTCAAAAATGCCAAGTTTTATAATCTCTTCACCCATATATACCTTTTGCTAAAAATGCTTTTGCTCATACTAAAAATTGTTTGGGTGAAATGTTTTAACCTTTTAAAACCTGTTTAAGCTCATCGTAGCTTTCAGGCATTAAATTAACACTTTTATTGATTTTTTCTGTTGCCGTGTTGAGGTTGATGGTTTCGCTCCACATAAATAATTCATGGTTTTTCATGCCGGTAACAAGTAGTCTGGCGCCTGGCATTCGTGGTAGTATTGCATTTAGTGAGTAGCTGTTTTCATTGATTTTTGGGATTTCTACGAGCCCGATGGAAGAAAGAAATACTTCTGTACTGCCTTTTGGAGATAATGCTATATTATTATAAATTAATGTAACGGTAAGAATTTCAATATCTTTATTCTCGATTAAAATAGTGATCAGGGTTTTAAGATTAAAAGCATCTTCAAAATAGGCGTCGCAGTTAATATAATTGAGTTTGCTGGCCATTAATACATTATAATATTTGCTGCGGCTTTCATCTATCTTCTGCTGTTCTTTTATATATTTATCAAGCGCTTGCGCTTCCTCCTTTGTCAGGATCTTAAATCCGCCATTTACCCGGTCCAGCCTTACATTGCTGTTATTTTCATCGGCTGTTTTTTTATCAGTAATAATCAGTTCTGAACCATCGGCCGAAAAAGTGAATCCCATTTCATTATTATCCGCATCACGAGAAGTAGAATCTTCAATCCAGTTTATGTTGCCTTCCGAAGTTCTTTCTCCGTAAAAAGTTTTGAAGTTATTATCGGAAGATTTTGGGAAAGCAACTTCTATAGAAACATTATCCTTCAATACCAATTCAGATCCATTTTTAAGTGCCTTTAAATTTATCATCCCACCACTTGAAAGTAAATTACCGTTTGATATTGTAGTAAGCCTGTCGCTAAAATAATCGGGAATGCTGTAATATTCGGTCAATTCAATTGAAAATCTGCCACTTACTTCCCAGCCATTGGTAAATTGGAAAGCGTTTTCCGGGATGCGCAAAACGGTTCCTTTATTCCCTTCTAAAACAATTGCAGAATCTGCATATACTGTAAATACTTGCTTCTGTGGTTTTAATTCTTCCAGAAACTGCCTGTAAGTTTTTTTAGCACTGGTTTTAACAGAGTGGGATATGGAAATTTCTATCCGCCTGTTAAAGAAAGAATTATTTCCTGCTGCACCTTTTTCGCCATAAAAAGCAGTTTTTATATATTGCTGCGGTACTTTTTTGCTCGTTAAATAATCTCTAACAGCATTTACCCGTTTGGCAGAAAGCGCTAAATTATAATTATTGCTTCCGCTGGTATCGGCATAGCCAGTTAAAGTAAATTGGCATTTGCTTTTCTCGAACTGTTTTAGCAATTCGTCTAATTTATCTATATCGTTAATCCTTAATACGGCGCTGTTTGTCGCGAAATAGACATTATAATCCTGCGAGAAACACAAAAATCTTGTAAGAAAAATCAGTAAAGTACTAAACAGTAGTTTTTGCATACTCCGGTTTTTAATAGCAACGCAGAAATATACAATTTAGGTATTAGGGAAAAAGCAAAAAAGCGAAGCTGTAATCAAACTGCTTCGCCTTTTCATATATAGTGTTGCTGAAAAATGCTTTGATTATCTGCTTTCGGTTGTATGCGAAACGCTCTCGCAGCGATAAAGAAATTCAGCATTCACAATTCACCATTAATTAAAGTCTTTCCGGCTTGCCATCCATGGCGTGTTCCAGTTCAAGCTCACCTTTCGGCGCTTTTTTCATGCTGCTATCGGCCTGGCCGCCAACTGCGCCTTTGCCAACAACGTGCCCGCCATCTACCTGGTAAAGAGATCCGGTAACAAAGCTTGCTTCATCACTGGCTAAAAATGCGTAAACATTGGCTACTTCCTCAGGTGTGCCACGGCGGCCCATTGGTGTTGCGTCTTTCAGCATTTTCTCCATTTTAGCATTCATCGGGCCGGTTTCTTTGTGCGTCCAGGCAGTATCTATAGGGCCGGGACAAACGCAATTGCAGCGAACGCCATGTTTTGCCTGCTCTACTGCAAGGCCGAGGGTAAAAGCGTGTATAAAGCCTTTTGTGCCGCCATAAGGCGTTACTTCCGCAATACCTTTTATACCGCTTTCGCTGCCGGCATTTATAATATTGCCTTTGCTTTCCTGCAGAAAAGGCAATGCTGCGCGGCTCATCATAAACGCGGTTTGTATATTGTTTCTTAATAAGGAATGGAAAGCATCTACGGGATAATGCTGTAACTCTTCCGCAGCAGGAAAAACACCTGCGTTGTTTACAAGAACATCCAGCTGCCCGAAAGCTTCCACCGCTTTTTTAACGCAGTTGGTGGCTACTTTTTCTTCAGCCAGGTCGCCTTTAAAAGCAATGGCTTCGCCGCCTACTTCCTTTATGGCTTTTACTACATCGTCAATAGGGTCATCCGGGAAACCGGCAACAATTACTTTCGCGCCTTCGCGTATAAATTTTTTACAGATGGCTTCGCCAATTCCGGTTCCGCCGCCGGTAACAATGGCTACTTTTCCTTGCAGTCTTCCTTGCATAATATTTGGGTTTTTGGGTTAAATTAGGTAAATTGAAGTGTATTTTATAGCAACGGCAGCTTAGGTTGGTTGTTTAAGTGCAGCAGTAACAAAACAGAAATTTAACTTTTGTGTTATAATTCCGATCTGCCTGAAAACCAATGGCGCAGATTGGTATTTTTTAAATTAGCCGTAAAAAATGGACAAGTTATCTGAAGTGAGTGATGTAGAGCTGGATATTACGCGAGAGATTATAAATATCGGGCTTGCGAAAGTGGCAGATTCCCTGGCAGCCATTGCCCGGGAAACGGTACTTGTTAATGTGCCCGATATGCGGCTGCTGAACCCGGTTGACCTTGATAAAATACTGCCTGCCAGTAATCCGCAGGATATGGTTATACAATCGGATATTGAAGGCGACCTCACCGGGCAAACTTTCCTGATCTTTACACAGAAACAAACAGAAAACATAGCGAATGTTTGCATTGGCTGCAGAGATAATTACAAAGGCAATTACAACGCTATGGAAAAATCGCTGCTGCTGGAAATAAGCAACATACTTACCGGCGCACTGGTAACCCAGCTTGCAAATTTACTTGGATTCAGCCTGCATGGACTACCGCCGCAATTTGTTCCTTACCGTGAGCGCCACACATTCCTGGAGCTTATAAAAAACCTGCATTTGTGCAAACCATTTGTGCTGACGGTAAAAACAGAGTTTAAAAACAGCGGCAATATTGCTGAAATGCCTTTGCTTGTAGTTTTTGATGCCGATACTTTTGAGAAAGTAATAGCTGCTGTAAGGAACAAGAACGACCAGCCAGGTAAAATCTTCGTCAGATAATTCCTGTTCTTTTTAATCAACCAGGCTTTTTACATATATAGTTAGGGCAAAAAATGCTTTGTTACCTCATTTACGGAAGATGAAGTAAACAGCCAACACCATGCATAAAAAGCCGGCCAGGTAATTCCACCGGAAAGTATCTGTACGGAAAATAAAAACAGCACATACTGAAAACACCGAAAGCGTTATAACTTCCTGTATTATTTTCAGTTGGAAGAGATTAAACGGCCCGCCATTTTTCTCAAAACCTATACGGTTAGCCGGCACCTGGAAAACATACTCAAAAAAAGCCAGGCCCCAGCTAAGTAAAATTACACCAAAAAGGCCCAGCGCATTCAGCCATGTAAATTTCTTAAAGAACAAATGCCCGTACCAGGCAAACGTCATAAACAGGTTCGAAATTACCAGCAGCAGTATGGTGTAGGTTGCTTTCATGTTTTGGAATGAAATAATGAAATAATGTATTAATGAATTAGTGATTAAAGCATTTTTTTGACTAACCACATATGTAATTTAATTTTATAAGTAAACATTGCTTTATCCATTCTTACATTCTTACATTCTTACATTCTTACATTCTTACATTCTTACATTCTTACATTCAATCTTTCAATCCTTCACTTACTCACTTCCCTTTTCGCCCACAAACTGGTCTGCAGGATTCTTAAACAATACATTGAAGGACGTTAAGCTTCCATAACAGCGGGTTATATATTGTTGTATATTAACCTTTTCTTCATCGCTTAACTTGCTGCTGTTAACGCGCTGCTCAAGTGTGCGCATACGGTCGCGAATCATTACTATTTTATGGAAGAATGCATCAATGGGAATTTCTTTGGGTTTCAGGTTTTTATCGCCGGGCTGAAGCAGCATTTTTCCGCCAACCCACTTCTGGCCTAAAGGTACGGTTTCCTGTATATCGCTGAATTTACGGATTATACTTATGAGGCTGCGCTCTACATCGGCAAAGCTGATCATATCGTCAGGCGCTACTTCATCTTCTATAATTTCGAAAGGGTATGTCTGCGAAATCTCTTTCGTACCGTTTTGCATAAATGTAGCCAGGTAAGTACCTTGTTTTATGTTTATTACCACGCCATCACCAAACTCTTTATGCTTTACCCGCGAGCCAATGCCCAAAACCATATCTGCCATAATTTAAAAATGCTTTAATTTTTTTACGCGAAGAAAGCACAAATTACGCGTTTACAAATGCATTATGGGCTGTAAACAGCATAAAAAAATGCAGCGTTACGGCCTCCCTTCCGTAACGCTGCATATTTACAAACGTTAAAAAATGCTTTCTATTAAACTTATTATTCCGCCCGCGTACTCAAACTCAGCTCAAGTGGTTTTGCAGCGTAGCAATCGGCACCTGTGCATTCATTTACAGTTTCCAGCGTTTTTACTTTTCTGCCACCAAGCAATATATCGGCCTTTAAACTGCTGCCTTGCACATTGCTGGTAATTGTATGCACTTCCAGGTAAAGCGAATCGCCGGGTGTTACGGTGAACTCGTGCTGCCATACCTTCTGCCGGCGAACCATAACTGTATTTGCAAGTTTCATGTTACCATATTTGTAAACCACATAGTAATAGGGGTAATCGGTTTCTACCCTGAAGCTGCCATTGCTTACCTGCGGCAAAATTTCCAGGGTAGTTCGTTCCGGCCTGCATGATGCTGTAAACAAAGCTACAAGCAGCATTATAGCAAGCAAGGTTTTTTTGTTTGATGAAAGAAGGCTCATCAGGAACAGATTTTTCATTTTTATGTGGATTTTAACTTTTCGTAAAGGCAATACCAGGTCTGCAGGCAGAAAACCGGTTTCATGCCCCTTAATTTTTATGGCTATTTTTTTATTGAATTTTATTTCAGGCCAATGAAAACCTGTGTGTTTTTAGCTGAATCAAAAATGTTCTGCATAAGGCTTTTAGCATTAATTATCGCCTGGCTGAATTTTGACGCAAAGGTAGAAAGCTTAGCTTTTTTAAAATAATACATATTTTGCAAACATCTTACAAATGTGCCTGAACGTAATGATCTGCAAAATTCATGGTTGCTGTGAGCTTTTGAACGGTAATTTGGCATTACTGGATTTTGTATTGGTTTTAGTGATGCAAAGTTTCGCCGCCAATATTATACGTTTATTAAGGCAGCGCCAATTTAAGGTTACATATATACAAGGTGCAAAAAATGCTTTATTACAAACCCATCTGCAGCTGAATTCAAATAATTCAGAAAAATTTTAGCGGAATATTTTGATGAGAACAAAAGTATTTAGATATTTGTCTAAATATCTAAATGAACGGATTATTTAAAGCACTGGGCGACCCAACAAGACGGCAGATTGTAGAAATGCTGCGAGAAAAAGATCTTACTGCCGGCGAAATAGCTGAGGCTTTCGACATCAGCAAGCCAAGTATTTCACATCATTTAGATTTGCTGAAACAGGCCGGTGTAGTGATTTCCATTAAAAAAGGCCAGTTTATTTACTACTCGTTAAACGCCACCGTATTCGACGAAATGGTTGCGTGGACCATGAATATTATATCGGGCAAAAAACCTAATAATTAAACATAAATATGAAAAAGCTTATACAGAAGGACTGGCTTATCTGGCTTATTTTAATAGCGCCATTCGCAGTTATTGCTTATTACTGGAACCAGTTTCCCGACAGGATTCCTGTACGCTGGGATATAAATGGCGAGCCGGAGGATTACAGCAACAAGACATTGGGGTTGTTTTTAATGCCGGTTTTAAGCCTTTTGATTTATGGCATGTTCAAGGCGCTGCCTTACATCGACCCGAAAAAATACAATTATAAATATTTTGAAGGCAAATGGCATGTGCTGCAGCTGGTAATACTTAGCTTTATGGCGGCTATGGCCATTGCATCGTTTTATGTTGCTTTGGGCTATAATATTAAAATGGATAAAGTTGCGCAGTTCGGCGTACCTTTACTTATGCTCATAATGGGAAATTATTTGTCATCTATACGGCCCAATTATTTTATCGGAATAAGAACGCCGTGGACTTTACACAATGAGCAAGTATGGGTTAAAACACATCGCCTCACAGGCAAATTGTGGGTGGCGGCTTCACTTATTATGATTATAATAAACCTGTTTATACCATTCAGCGATGCAATTTTAATAAGCTACCTGGCTGCGTTAGTTTTACCGCCATATATTTACTCTTATCTGCTTTTCCGAAAGTATGAGAAAAATACAACCAACCATTTTATGCTTTAAACACATATATAACAATGCCGCAAAATGCTTTTGTATTTTGCGGCATTGTTATATACAAACTTGCACAGCGAAAAGACTAAACTACTCCCACCTGAATACCTTTGCTGCGGCTATATAAATTACAATTCCCCAAGCCAGCAGAATCAGTATTTCAACACCTACGCCAACAAGCGACGCGCCTTCGAAAGCAACCTTCCGCAATGCATTATTAAGATATGTTAGCGGCATTATTTTGCTTATGTATTGCAGCCATTCAGGAAAAACTTCTACCGAAAAAAAAGTGCCCGATAAAATAAACTGCGGCAAAGTAACAATATTTGCCAGTGGCGGAACGGTACTTTCGGTTTTTGCGATACCGGAAATAGTAAAGCCGAAACCCATAAAAACAATAAGCCCTAATGCCGATAAGAACAGCATCTGCAGCACCGTCCATACACCTTTTATCAATGTAAAATCAAACACAAGATAGCCTATTATAATTATCACCAGCGCGCCCAGCAATGCAAAAATTATACGGCTAAGGGCTTCACCAAGTATAATAAACATACGATGAATAGGTGTTGCGAAAAAACGTTTTATTACCAGTGTATTACGCAGGCTGAGAAAAACGAACGCCGTACCAAAAACGCCTGTGCTGAGCAATGAAAAGCCAAGCTGCCCGGGCAGTATAAAGTCAATCATTTTAAACTTGCGGCCTTGTATTTCACTGCTGCGGAGCTCTGCAACCGGGTTCGTTAGGGGATCTTCCTGCAGGTTTACTTTATCTATTACCTGGCCGATGAACATTTTGAGAAAATTGCCACGATCGGCAGATGCCGAACTGGTTTTTACATCGGCAATATATTTTGGTTCGCCGTTTGCGCCGGTAATTACTTTTATGTTAAGTATGCCATCAATCCGGCCTTTACTTAAGTCATCCATGGCTTCGTTAAGCGGCTTGTGCATAACAATATTTACAGCAGGGTTATTGGCCAGCGCCTCAAAAATCGGGTTCTGAAGGTGAATTTCCGGATGTGTAATTACATCTACCCGCATACCGCCACCGCCAATAAAGCCAAAAACAATTATAAAAATAAGCGGGAAGGCAATGGTAAAAACTATGCTGCTGGGGCTGCGCAGCATAGCCCTGAAACTGGCTTTGGTCATTGCCAGCATGGCCTTAAGCTGGCTGTATGATGTATTTTTCAAAAAAAAATTATGAATTATAAATTATAAATGAAATTGAATCTGCACATTTACACATCTGCATATTTTAACATTCCCTAAACGTCTCTGTATTCATAGCCGGTCAGGTTCAGGAAAACATCTTCTAAGTTTGCTTTTTTCACTTCTTTCTGCCTCTCAAAGCCACTGTTAACCAGCGCATCAATAAGCCCATCAGGCGTATCAAGCGCTATAATATTTCCTTTTTCCACAATGGCAACCCTGTCGCAAAGCTGTTCAGCCTCATCCATATAATGTGTTGTGATCATTACAGTTGTGCCTTGCGTACGGATATTCTTTATAAGCTCCCAAAGGTTGCGGCGTGCCTGCGGATCGAGGCCGGTAGTTGGCTCGTCGAGGAAAATAATCCGGGGCTTGTTTATAATGGTTGTGGCAATGGAAAAGCGCTGTTTTTGCCCGCCGCTTAATTGCTTGAATTTGGCTTTGGCTTTATCTTGCAGGCCTACGCTTTCCAGTACTTCCTTTTTATTGACAGTAATATTATAAAGCCCCGCAAAAAGGTCAAGCAGCTCCATCAGGTTCAAATGCGGATAATAACCTGCGGCCTGCAACTGTACACCAATGCGCTTTTTAATTTCAGATGCGCCGGTTTCAATATTAAAGCCGTCAATAATAACTTCTCCGCTGGTTTTGGTACGCAGGGTTTCCATAATTTCCAGCGTAGTGGTTTTACCGGCGCCATTTGGTCCCAGCAGGCCAAAAATTTCACCTTCATACACTTCGAAACTAATGCCTTGTACAGCCTTAAGGTTACCTGGGTATGTTTTTACAAGATCTTTAACTTTAATAATAGGTTCGCCGCTTTGCGCCTGCATATATGCTTTGCTTAAAAATGCTTTGTACAATACAAATTGCGCTGCAAAGGTAAGCGTAAAAAAACGGCATTGTATTATTGCATACAGAATACCAGGAATGTCACTGGGCTAAAAATCTGTGACGCATGGGAGGGAAAACAAATGGCTGATCTATAAAAAATTAATAAGCGTAGATATATGGCTTATCCTTAACATCGTAATTCTCAACATCATACTGGTTTTCATCCAGGTAAGTTTCTTCCGGCTCATCGGCCAAATAAACAGCAAATAATATGGCGCCAAGGCCTGCCAGCGCAACGGCAAGCGGTATGGCGAAACCGAGTACGTTAAATTCTTCCTGATTTTTATTTTTATTTGTTTGCCTGGCGCGCTGCATATGGGTTAAAAATTATTAATTCATCTGTTCATAAAAAAGACGTAAATTAAAATATGTTCGTTAGGGCAGTCAAATAATTTTTACATTTAATTTTACTTGTTTAAGGTAAACAGTGTTTTTATTACTTTGTATAATTTGCGGGCTGTGGTTTTCAAATAGCACCACCATATAAATGCACCGGCTTTTCCCCTACAAAAATTACCTTATTGCATTTTTCGGCGTACTGATCGTGTTATCGGGCTTTGCTATTTCAAAGCTTGCGTTTTATTATGACCTGGAAGATTTTTTCCCCAAAGATGAGGAAGAGCTTCAATTTTTAAGGAAATACCAGCAGGCATTAGAATCGGACGACAGGTATATTTTTATAGCGATTGATAACGGTAAAAGTATTTTTGATACAGCATTTTTACACCGGCTGCACAATTTTAATTTAGAGGCGCATAAGCTGGAATCAGTTGTACAAAGCGGCTCGCTCACAACCCTTTACGATTATTTAAAAACACCATTTGGCTTTAGCCGAATTCCGCTGCTGCACTTAAACGATGCTGAAAAATTAAAGCAGGATAGCGTACGTATTTTACAGGATCCGCGCTGGCGCGATAATTTTATTTCGAGAGATGCCCAGGTAACTGTACTATTCCTCAAATCGGCGCCTGGCATACAGCAGCTCGCAGCCGAAAAGCTTGTAAACGAACTGGATGCGTTAATAAAAAAGTATAATTTTACAAAAGTGCATATTGTAAGCCGTGCGCATACGCAATACACTTTTCTGCAGCTAATAAAAAAAGAAGTAGGTATTTACATTTTGCTTTCTGTTTTTATGCTGCTGCTTATCATGGCGGTTGTTTTCCGCAAGTTCTGGGGCGTTGTCATTCCGCTATTCTCCAGCGTTACCGGCCTTATTATTTTCCTGGGCTATATGGGTATTACAGGTCAGCCGCTGGACCTTATGAGCGTACTTTTTCCCGTGCTTATACTTACCATCGGCATGTCGGATATCATCCACCTCATGAATAAATATATTGAGGAACAGAAAAATGCCTATAGCCGCGAAACAGCAATGCGTATAGCGCTAAAGGAGATAGGATTTGCAACCTTACTTACCTGTATAACCACCATTATTGGCTTTGCTTCGGCATCATTAACCACTTCCATTGGCCCCATAAAATGGTTTAGTATCAATGCGGCTGTTGGTGTATTAATAGCGTATTTAACTTCTATATTTTTCACCTGTATGCTGTTGCTGTATTTTACGGCAGATAAGCTTACTTTAATGCGGCTACAAACCGGTTTCTGGCGTAAGCTTGTAGCCGGCATTTACACTTTCGGCTACAAAAACACGCAAACTGTTTTAATAACCTGCATTGGCGTGTTGCTATTTAGCCTGGCCGGCATTTCAAAAATTTCTACCAATACCCACTTATTAAGTGATGTACCGCGCACTGATAAATTAAGGCAGGATTTTAATTTTTTTGAAGAAAGGTTATCCGGCGCAAGGCCATTTGAGATGGCCATTCTGCCCAAAAATGGCCGCCATATTACAGATATAGAAGTACTGAGACAAACTGACTCGCTGGAAAATTACCTGCGCTCACGTACGGAACTGGGTAACATTGCTTCAACGCCCGATATTTATAAGTCTATGAACAAGGCATTTAACGGCGGCTCTGTAAACAAATTTGCACTTCCGCAAACGCAGGATGAAATTGACCGGTACAGCAACTTACTTTCAGAAACCAGTGGAGATATGCTGCATGCGCTTATTAATCCCGAGGAAAATATTGGCCGTATTTCGGGCAGGATACGCGACCTGGGATCCGAGAAAATAAAGGTTATCAATAATGAAATCTTACACTGGGCGAACACACAACTGGATACTTCCATAGTAAGCTTCAGGCATACCGGCCTTGCTGTAATTATAGACCGTAATAATGAAATGCTGCGTACAAGCCTTTTCCAGGGGCTGGCTTTGGCCTTCGTACTCATAGCCTGTGTAATGGCGTTCCTATTCCGCGATTTAAAGATGGTAATTATTTCGCTGATTCCAAATATATTTCCGCTTATAATTTGTGGCGGAATAATGGGCTGGCTTGATATTGAGCTCAAGGCATCGACCGTAATAATTTTTGAAGTTGTTTTCGGGATTGCGGTAGATGATACCATTCATTTCCTAACGCAATATAAGCTTGAGCTGAGCAAAGGCCATACAACCAAAGCCGCCATACGCAATACCTTTATGGAAACAGGTAAAGCCATTATACTTACAACACTTGTACTTTTTGCCGGCTTTATAACGCTTGTTTTCTCCACCTTTACAGCCACATATTACATTGGCATTTTAATGAGCTTTACTTTTTTCAGCGCGCTGCTGGCCGATCTTTTCCTGCTGCCGCTTATTTTACGCCGGGTTTATAAAAATTAGTTTCTAAACCGAGGTATTTTTACAGCCAGTAATATATGGAAAGTATCTATTGAACATTAGCCGGAAAATTATTATGTTGATTATCACTTAATTATTAACAAAAATCCATATAGTGTAAAGCTGAAAAATGCTTTTTGCAAATTAATGAGATTAAAGTTTATCACAATGTTGCTGGCGCGCGTATTTACGCGTGCCATTATCAGCAATTTCCTAAGTTTACATTAATAAATAAATACCTGTACGTAATGACATTATAAAGCTTTCTAACAAACTTACATGCGCAATGGCACTTCATTAATGTAATGTGCAGCAGCTATCAAAGCCCAGAAAGCTTTTATGTTTTCTTTCAGATAATAATTCTTAAAAAAACCAGATAATTATCTATTTGTAAAATAAAAAAACCTGTACAGCAATGCCGCACAGGTTTTCTTATATATCTTTTTAAGTCCGAAGATCAGTTACAGCTCGTCTTCATTAAAGAAATACTCATCATGAGTAGGGTAATCACTCCATATTTCTTCAATGGTTTCGAAAGGCTCTCCATCATCTTCCAGCTCCTGCAGGTTTTCTATTACCTCAAGCGGCGCGCCAGAGCGAATGGCGTAATCGATCAACTCATCTTTTGTAGCCGGCCATGGAGCATCGTCCAGGTACGAAGCAAGTTCAAGTGTCCAATACATATGCTTCTAAGTATTTTAAATTTTGCGCGAATATAGCATTTAAGCCTTAAAAACAACTTGCCTTATAAAAGTTCGCACAAAATAAATATTTTCATGTAAATGGTTAATTTTTAGGTAATTTTACTTTGATAAAATAAATCCGCTATAAAATATGCGAAATATCTGTCTTGGTTTAATTTTCCTATTGGTAGCTTGTGTTGCGCAGGCACAGCAATATACTCCGTTTCCTAAAAGTGGCGGTGCGTGGCTTCAACATTATTTTAATCACACAACACAGCCGATCTCTGGCTATGCATATTTGATAGAGCAGGAAAAAGATACTGTAATTAATAACTTAACATATTCTTTACTATATAAAACTTCACAAAGTGCATACAACACACCCAAGGGTTGGGTTATTAGTCATTACAGAAGTGAATATGGCGCATTACGGGAAGACTCATTCAAACATATTTACTTTTTTGATTTACATGATAAAAAAGAATATCTTATTTATGATTTTAACTTGCAGGTTGGAGATACTATTCCGTTGGGTTACAATCACAAAAATGAAAATTACCCTATTGTAATTTCTAATATAGATTCCATTCTGATAGATACTGTATATCGCAAAAGGTTTGGCTTATCTGACATGTCAAGTAACTATACAGAGCCTTATGCATATATTATTGAAGGAATTGGAAGTAAATATGGCCTTCTTAGTGATTTAAAGTGGCCTTTCGAGATTGGTAATCATCTTGACTGCTTTGGTATAGATGGAAAATCACTATTCCCTTATCCAAACGGTAAATGTGCGCTTTCCAAGCCTACTTCGGTACCAGAAAACCCGCTGACTTTTTTTAACTTATTCCCAAACCCAACAACCGGCCGGTTCACTATACAAACGCAAAGCATTTTTAGCAATGGTTATATATGCGTGCGCGATGTTACAGGCAGAATTATGCACCAGGAAAACCTTCAGTTTCCAAGTCAGCAAATTGACATTTCTAAAAATCCGAAAGGCTTATATTTTGTAGAAATTAGTAATGGAAATAATAAAACTGTACAAAAACTACTGATGCATTAATGAAGTGTTCTTGCCTTTTTCTAATACTAATGCTAATTAAATTTTCTGTAAATGCACAGAAATATGTTCCTTTGGTGAAAGATGGAGTTGTTTGGAATGAATAAAAGGCTGATACCGGACAGTGTTGCCCTGGCCCGTTGTATAGAACGTACCTCACGTTAAAGCTGGCCGGAGATACCGAGATCAATGGTGTAATATATAAGAAGCTCAATTTCAAAAAGCTGATTGCATTCGGGTATACTGATGATTCTGATGAGAAAAACGTTTCAGCCTTTGCTTATAACGCTTTTACAGAGGGAGATACAGTCGCTTTGCGTGAGGAGAACAAAAGGGTTTATATATATAACTTTCATGAGAAAAAGGAATGGCTGCTTTATGACTTTAATTTAAAGCCAGGCGATACATTGCCTCGAACTTATATTACAAAGTATGAAAGGCCATATAAAATAATAAGGGCAATAGACTCTGTGCAATTAAACGGCCGCTGGCATAAGCGATTCGAGATTACGGGAGGAGGCAGAAGTTATATAATAGAAGGAATTGGCAGCCAAAATGGGTTGATAACAGAACTCTACAATTGGAGCATAACCAGCTTTTATGTTTTTCCCAGTATGATAATGTTATTTATAAACATGATACTGTAACACAGTGTAATTGGCTGAATACACACCTATCGAAGGCAGCATTTAAAATTGTTCCCAATCCATCTCACGGGAATTGCTACTTTATTACCGAAAGCATTTTCCGCGAAAGTGAGATATACATACGCGATTTTGCCGGCAGGATTATTCTACGGGCAAAACTCAGTAACCAGGAACAGAATATTGATCTGACCGGATTACCCAAAGGATTTTATATTGTGGAACTGAGAAACGGAAATCGCTACGCCACGCGAAAGCTTATTTTACAGTGATTTTTCATATCTCGTTTCGCCAAAAAATGCCTTCAATAACCGTTGCTCGAGTTATTTCAAGAGTTTAGCGCAGCGGCACTTGCGATAGCAGCACAGAAGCTGTGTATGTATTAACTGTGCTGCATCAACTTAGACCTGCCACTTTTTCAAAAAGTGGAAAGTTTGCACGCTGAAACCCATATAATACTTCTCCAAAAAATGCTTTCATTGCCAAGCCGGGCAACCGCAGGAAATTTTCATACTCAGTAACAATACATTCTTCATTTTTAATTTTTAATTGATTCTGCCGCCCGCCGCAAGCCGCCTGCCGCATTCCGCAAAATAATCTAACTTTGCAGCCCTAAAAGCGTTTACACCAAAAACAGCCCAGATTTGAACCTGCCGGAATTACTTCAGCTTTACAGTAAACAGGATTTCGTACAACATATTTTACGCGAACAGAAAGCAAAACCTGCGCAGAAAATTGCGCTGCAAGGGTTAAAAGGCTCTATTCGTGCGCTTTTGGGCGCTGTTTTTTATAACGAGAATCATGGCACGCAGCTGTATATTTTGCCCGACCGTGAAGCAGCTGAGTATTTCCAGAACGACTTACAAACTTTCCTCGATAAGAAAACAATCTGGCTGTTTCCATCCCCATTTAAGCACGATGATGATCCGAGTGAATTTGACAATACAGCTGTTTTAGAGCGCACGGAAATCCTCAACCAGGTAAAAGACAAGCGAAACCAGGTAATTGTAACATATCCGGAAGCGCTGATAGAAAAAGTAATTAACGCACAGTCGCTTAAAGAAAATACTTTCGAAATTAAAGTTGGTGATAAATTAGATCTCGATTTTATTATTGAATTTTTGGTGGATTATAATTTCGAGCGGACAGATTTTGTTTATGAAGCCGGTACCTTTTCCATCCGTGGCGGTATTGTTGATATTTTCTCGTACGCGAACGATCTGCCTTACAGGATAGAGCTTTTTGAAGATTCTGTTGAAAGTATCCGCATGTTCGATCCGGAGACGCAATTATCAGCCAAGAAGCTCAACAACGTAACCATTATTCCCAATGTAGAAGGGCAGGAAAAAGATTTTGAGCGCGTTTCGCTGTTCGATTATATTCCGGATAATACTATTATTTACGCGCACGATCTTCTTTACACCGAAGATGTTTTAAAGAATCTATATAGCAAGCTTGAGAAAAATGCTTCGGCGGAAAAGCCTGAAACTGACTTCCCGGTGCCGCCGCTTACTTTCTTCCTGGAAGCCAAAGAAGTAATGAAAGGCATAGCGAAATTTGGCGTGCTGGAATGGGGAAGCAAAAATTATTTCAAAAATCCGCTGGAAATTGAGCGCAATATTTCACCACAGCCGGAATTCAACAAGAATTTCAATCTCCTGGCCGATAATTTACAGGCGAATACCAAGCGGAATTATAAAAATATTGTCTTCTCCGATCAGCCAAAACAAGTTGAACGTATTTACGCCATTTTCGAAGATCTGCGTGTAAGTGCAGAGTTTGTACCGGTGTATCGTATTCTGCATGAAGGTTTTATAGATAACGAACTTAAACTTGCCTGCTATACCGAGCACCAGATTTTCGGCCGTTACCAGCGTTACAAAAGCCGCCGCAGTTTCACCCGTAACGAAGCTATTACGCTTAAGGAATTATACGAGCTCAAACCCGGCGATTTTATTACGCATATAGATCATGGCGTTGGTGTTTTTTCCGGCCTGGAGAAGCTCGATATCAACGGTAAAAAGCAGGAAGCGGTACGTTTAAAATACAAAGGCGGCGATTTATTGTACGTCAATATTCACTCGCTGCATAAAATCACCAGGTTTGTTGGCCAGGAAGGTAAAGCGCCTAAAATGAATAAATTGGGCAGCCCGGCCTGGGAAAACCTCAAGAACAAAACCAAAAAACAGGTTAAAGATATTGCGCGAGATCTTATTAAACTCTACGCGCAGCGCAAGGCGCAAAAAGGCTTCGCTTTCAGTCCCGATTCTTATTTACAAACAGAGCTGGAAGCCAGTTTTATGTACGAAGACACGCCCGACCAGGCACGCACTACCGAAGATGTAAAACGCGATATGGAATCGTCTTCGCCTATGGATCGTTTGGTTTGCGGCGATGTGGGTTTCGGTAAAACGGAAATTGCGGTTCGCGCGGCGTTCAAAGCAGTGGCCGATAGCAAGCAGGTCGCCGTTTTGGTTCCTACAACTGTTCTCGCATCGCAGCATTACAAGACTTTCAAAAACCGCTTAAAAGATCTCCCTGCGAATGTTGATTTTATCTCGCGATTTAAAACTACGCAGCAGCAAAAGGAAGTCCTTAAAAAAGTTGAAGAAGGCAGGATTGATATTTTGATCGGTACGCACAGGATCTTAAGTAAAGACATAAAATTCAAAAACTTAGGATTACTGATTATTGATGAAGAACAGAAATTCGGCGTAGCAGCAAAGGAAAAACTGCGTACTTTTAAAACCAATGTTGATACTTTAACTTTAACGGCAACGCCAATTCCACGTACGCTTTCTTTCTCTTTAATGGGCGCGCGCGATATGAGTATCATTAACACGCCGCCGCCAAATCGCCAGCCTGTTCGTACACGTATCGAGGTTTTTAATAAAGATGTTATCCAGGAAGCGATTGACTATGAAGTAAGTAGAGGCGGGCAGGTTTATTTCGTGCATAACAAGATAAAGGATATTTTCGAGATGGGTGATATGGTAAAAGCTCTTTGCCCGCACGCCAAAGTTGCCGTTGCGCACGCACAAATGGAAGCCGCCAAGCTCGAGGAGATCATGCTCAATTTTATTGAAGGCTATTACGATGTGCTTGTCTCCACGAACATTGTAGAATCCGGCCTTGATATTCCCAATGCAAATACAATTATCATAGACCAGGCGCAGAATTTTGGCTTGAGCGATCTTTACCAGCTTCGCGGTAGAGTAGGGCGTTCCAACAAAAAAGCATATTGCTATTTACTTACGCCGCCAATGAGCGTTGTTAGCAGCGAAGCACGTAAACGTTTGGCTGCTTTGGAAGAGCATACTGAATTGGGCAGCGGTTTCCATATCGCTATGAAGGATATGGATATTCGCGGTGCAGGAAATCTGTTGGGCGGTGAGCAAAGCGGATTTATCTCTGAAATTGGACTGGAAATGTACCAGAAGATCCTCAACGAAGCTATGCGCGAGCTGAAAGAGGATGAATTTGGTGAATTGTTCCAGGACCAGCCGCATGAAGTTGTCGATGAAACACAGATTGAAACAGACCTTGAGTTATTGATTCCTGACCGTTACGTAAGCAGCGTTAACGAGCGTTTGAATCTCTACAACAAACTGAATGATATTGAGAACGAAGAAGCGTTGCACAGGTTTGAAGAAGAGTTGGTTGACCGTTTTGGCCCTATTCCGCCTGCAACACGGGAATTGTTAAATATTGTTCGGCTCAAATGGCTGCTGAAAGAGATCTGCGTAGAAAAAGCTTCATTAAAACGTGGCAGAATAAAAGCTTATTTCGCCAAACGCGCCGGGCAAAAATTCTTCGAGAGCGATGCCTTCGGGAAAATAATTGAGTACGTTCAGAAACATCATCAGAAAACCAAGCTCCAGCAGGAAGGTGACGAATTTATGCTGCAAATTAATGAGATACGTTCAGCG